>JALYHC010000214.1 GCA_030776765.1 Actinomycetota bacterium
GCTTGCGGGAAAGGTGGCGGCTCCGATGAAGGCAGGAGAGCTTCCCAGCGGGACGATCACTTTTCTCTTTACCGATATCGAAGGCTCCACCCGGCTGCTGCAGCGCCTCGGGCAAGGCCCGTATCGAGTGGCCCTGGAGCATCACGGCGCGATCCTGCGAGAGGCCATCTCGGAAGGCGGCGGCCTCGAGGTGAGCACGGAAGGCGACAGCTTCTTCGCCGTCTTCACCTCGGCCGCCGGCGCCCTCTCCGCCGCCGTTGCCGCCCAGCGATCCTTGGCCCGTCATGCATGGGGCGAAGGGGGCTCCATCCGGGTGCGGATGGGCCTCCACACCGGCCAGGGACTGGTGGGGAGCGACGGCTATGTGGGCCTGGACGTACACCGGGCGGCCCGCATCGCCGAGGCCGGGCACGGCGGCCAGATCCTCCTCTCCGAGACGGTGCGGGCCCTGGTCGACCAGAACCTGCCGCCCGGCGTCACCTTGCGGGACCTGGGTGAGCACCGCCTGAAGGACCTCTCCCGCCTGGAGCACCTTTACCAGGCAGTCGTCCCCGAACTGGCGGCCGACTTCCCCCCGCTCCGTTCCCTGGACGTGCGTCCGCACAACCTGCCCGCCCAGCTCACCGAGTTCGTCGGGAGGGGCGACGAGCTGGCCATGATCGAGGATCTCCTCTCCCGGTCCCGGCTGCTGACCCTCACCGGTCCCGGCGGGACCGGCAAGACGCGGCTGGCACTGCAGGCGGCGGCGGCCATGCTGGGCAACTTCGGCGATGGGGCATGGTTCGTCCCCCTGGCACCGATCCGGGACCCGGACCTGCTCGCCTCCACCATCGCCCGGGCCCTCCAGCTGGCGGAGTCACCGGAGCGACCGATCCTCGACAGCCTGAAGGAGCACCTGGAGAACAGAGAGGTTCTGTTGGTGCTGGACAACTTCGAGCAGCTCCTCCCCGCCGCCCCGCAGGTAGCCGAGCTGCTGGAGGATGCCCCGGCCCTGCGCGTCCTGGTGACCAGCCGGTCCCTCCTCCACCTGAGCGGAGAGCAGGCGTTCCCGGTGCCGCCCCTCGAGGTGCCCAAGGAGGCCAAGGAGGACGGGTCTGGAGACCCTCAGGCACTGCTGGCGAGCGACGCAGTAGCCCTTTTCGTCCAGCGGGCCCGGGCGGCCGACCCGGCCTTTTCCCTCACCCCCACGAACAGCCCGGCGGTGGCCCGGGTCGTCGCCCGCTTGGATGGCCTCCCCCTGGCCATCGAGCTGGCAGCGGCCCGAGTCACGCTGCTGCCTCCCGAGGCGCTGCTCGCCCGGCTGGAGAAGCGCTTCAGCTTGCTGCGGGGGGCCGCCGACCTTCCCGCTCGCCATCGCACCCTGCAGGACGCCATCCGTTGGAGCTACGAGCTGCTCGAGCCCAGCGACCAGGCCCTCTTCCGGCGCCTGAGCGTCTTCGTGGGCGGCTTCTCCTTGGAGGCGGCCGAGGCCGTCGCCAGTGGGGAGCCGGTCGACGACGTGCTGGAAGGTGTGGCGTCCCTGCTCGACAAGAGCGTGCTCCGGCGCCGGGTGGGACCCGAGGAGGGGCGCTTCGAGATGCTGGAGACGATCCGCGAGTACGCGGCAGATCGCCTGGCGGAAAGTGGCGAGAGCCAGGCCATCTGCGCCCGCCGCACCCACTTCTTCCTCTCCCTGGTGGAGGAGTGGGACCCGGAGCTGGCGGGACCCGGCTGGCAGGTGTGGCTCGAGCGGCTGGAGGGCGAGCACGACAATCTGCGGGCATCGTTGCGATGGGCCATTGACACAGGGGAATTCGACCTGGCCCTGCGACTGGGCCAGGCGGTCTGGCGCTTCTGGCACGCCCGGGGCCATCTGCGAGAGGCCCGCCGGTGGCTGGAGGAGCTGCTCTCGCTGCTGCAGGCGCTTCCCGACAGCCGGGAGCGCGACGAGCGAGAGCTCGAGCTGCGCACCGCCCTCGGAGTGCCCCTGGTGGTCATCGAGGGCTACGGGACCCAGCAGACCCTGGACACCTACTCCCGCGCCCGAGAGCTCTCCGAGCGGCTCGGCCGACCATCCAGCGGCCCGGTGCTGCGGGGGCTGGCTCTGGCCTCCCTGGTGCGAGCCGACCAGCGCCGGTCGTACCAGCTGGGTCTCGAGCTCCTCGAGCTGGCCGAGCGCAGTGACGACCCCATCCTTCAGGTGGAGGCGCACTACGTGCTGGGGGTGAGCTCGTTCTGGCTGGGCGAGCTGTCTCGCACTCGAGAGCAGCTCGAGTTGGCACTCGCCCACTACTCTTCGCAGCGGCACGCCTCTCACGTGGCGCTCTACTCACAGGATCCGGAAGTGATCTGCCTGGTGCGGCTCGGCTACGTGCTGTGGTACCTCGGCTACCCCGAGCAGGCCCTCCGCAAGACCTTGCATGCCTTGGCGAGCAGCAGAGAACGGCTGCACCCGTACAGCCGCGGTTACGCCCTCAACTTCGCCGCCTGGCTGGCCAACGACTGCGGCGACCGCCAGGGGCTCGCCGACCATGTGGCAGCCATGGCGGAGCTGTCCGAGGCGGAGGGGCTGGGCTTCTGGGAATCGATGCTGGTGATCCTGCAGGGCTGGCTGCTCTGCGACCGAGGAGAGATCCGGGCCGGGCTGGCCCAGATGCACGCCGGCCTGGAGGCCTACCGGTCGACCGGACAGGACGTCCTGCGACCTTACGCACTCTCCTTGATCGCCCGTGCCCACTGCAGGGGACAAGAGATCGAGGAAGGCCTGCGGACCGTCTCAGAGGGGTTGGACATGGCGGAGGCGACCGGAGAGCGCTTCCTGGACGCCGAGCTTCACCGGTTGCGGGGTGAGCTGGAGGCGATGCGGGCCGATCACGAGGAGGCCCGCTCCTGCTTCCGGGCCGCGCTGGAGATCGCCCGTCGCCAGGGCGCCCGGTCGCTGGAGCTGCGAGCCGCCACGAGCTTGGCGAAGCTGGAGCTGTCCCACGGGACGTCGTCGAAGGAGCGGGGGCAAGCCCGCCGCCGCCTCGAGGACGTCTACGGGTGGTTCACGGAAGGCTTCTCCACCGCAGACCTGCAGGCCGCCGGCGCGGTGCTCGATGGGTGGCCTTCGTGAGCGCATGCCGGTCAGGAATAGGAGACCATTACACTTTAGGAGAGACCCCCACCCCGACCCTCCCCCGCAAGCGGGGGAGGGAGAAGAGAATGTCTCCATGACCACCACCCACCACCATCTCCCCCAGGAAGAGGTCGAAGTCCTCGAGCGGGTCGTCCTCAGGCTGGCCGGAGACTCCGGCGACGGGATGCAGCTGGCCGGTAACCGCTTCACCGACGCCTCGGCCATCTTCGGCAACGACCTGGCCACGCTTCCCGACTTCCCGGCCGAGATCCGCGCCCCGGCCGGCACGCTCCCGGGGGTCTCTTCCTTCCAGGTGCACATCGCCGACTACGACATCCTCACCCCCGGCGATCAGCCCGACGTGCTGGTGGCCATGAACCCGGCCGCTCTCAAGGCCAACCTCGACGACCTGGCCAGGGGCGGCATCATCATCGTCAACCGGGACAGCTTCGACGAGCGGAACCTGGCCAAGGCCGGGTACCAGGTCAACCCGCTGGAGGACGAAAGCCTGGCCGGCTATCGCGTCTTCCAGGTCCCTATGGAGGAGCTCACCAAGCAGGCCGTAGAAGGCAGCGGTGTCACCGGGCGTGACGTGCTGCGCTCCAAGAACTTCTTCGCCCTTGGGGTGCTGGCCTGGCTGTTCCACCGGCCGCTCCAACCAACCATCGACTGGGTGAACGCCAAGTTCGCCGGCAAGCCCCAGGTAGCGGAGGCCAACCTCTCGGCCTTGCGGGCCGGGTTCAACTACGGCGAGACCACCGAACTGTTCCATCACACCTACGAGGTGCGCCCCGCCCACCTCGAGCCAGGCACCTACACCAACGTCACCGGCAACCAGGCCCTCGCTTGGGGGCTGATCGCCGCCGGCCAGGCCGCCCGCCTGCCCATCTTCTACGGTTCCTACCCGATCACGCCCGCCTCCGAGATCCTCGAGGAGCTGGCCCGCCACAAGAACTTCGGAGTGCGCACCTTCCAGGCCGAGGACGAGATCGCCGCGGTGGGGGCGGCGCTGGGCGCCTCCTTCGCCGGGCATCTGGGCATCACCGGCACCAGCGGCCCGGGGGTGGCCCTGAAGAGCGAGACGATCAGCCTGGCGGTGATGACCGAGCTGCCGCTGGTGGTACTCGACGTCCAGCGGGCGGGCCCATCCACCGGCATGCCCACCAAGACCGAGCAGGCCGACCTGTTGATGGCCGTCTACGGGCGACACGGGGAAGCCCCGCTGCCGGTGGTGGCGGTCACTTCCCCCTCCGACGCCTTCCACACCGCCATCGAGGCGGTGCGTATCGCCGTCAAGCACATGACCCCGGTGCTGCTGCTCTCCGACACCTACATCGCCAGTAGCTCCGAGCCGTGGCGCCTCCCCGACCTCGACGCCCTCCCCGACATCAGCGTCCCCTTCGCCACCCCAAACGGCGACGGGCATTTCCTGCCTTACGCCCGCCACCCCGAGACGCTGGCCCGCCGCTGGGCGCTGCCGGGGACGCCCGGGCTGGAGCACCAGATCGGAGGCCTGGAGAAAGAGGAGCTGACCGGCAACGTCTCCTACGACCCGCTCAACCACGAGCGCATGGTGGAGCTGCGGGCGGAGAAGGTGGGCCGCATCGCCGATGACATCCCCCTCCTGGAAGTGGACGGGGACGAGGACGCCGAGCTGCTGGTGCTCGGCTGGGGGTCGACCTACCCGGCCATCGCCGCCGCCCTGCGGCGGGTGCGCAAGAAGCCAGGCCGGCGGGTGGCACAAGCCCACCTGCGCCACCTCAACCCCTTCCCCAAGAACCTGGGGGACGTGCTGGCCCGCTACCCGAAGGTGCTGGTCCCGGAGCTCAACATGGGACACCTGGTGCGAATGATCCGAGCCGAGTTCCTGGTGCCGGCGGTGGGGCTCTCCAAGGTGCAGGGGATTCCCTTCCGGGCGGCGGAGATCGAAGACAAGATCGTGGAGATGATGCAGCCGTGACCACGTCTACACGGGCCGACTTCCAGACCGACCAGGAGGTGCGCTGGTGCCCCGGGTGCGGCGACTACACCATCCTGGCGGCGGTGCAGAACTTCATGGCCGAGCTGGACATCCCCAGAGAGGACGTCGTCTTCATCTCCGGGATCGGCTGTGCGTCAAGATTCCCCTACTACATGAACACCTATGGGATGCACTCCATCCACGGGCGAGCCCCGGCCATCGCCAGCGGCGTGGTGGCCGCCCGGCCCGAGCTGTCCGTCTGGGTGGTGACCGGCGACGGGGACGGGCTCTCCATCGGCGGCAACCACCTCATCCATGCCATGCGTCGCAACGTGAACTTCAAGGTGCTGCTCTTCAACAACCAGATCTACGGGCTCACCAAGGGCCAGTACTCCCCCACCAGCGAGCTGGGCAAGCAAACCAAGACCAGCCCGGGGGGGACCATCGACCACCCCTTCAACCCGATCAGCCTGGCTCTCGGCGCCGAGGCCAGCTTCGTGGGACGCACCATCGACATGGACCGTCCCCACACCATGGAGCTGCTCCACCGCGCCTACCGCCACCGGGGAGCGGCCTTCATCGAGATCTACCAGAACTGCAACGTCTTCAACGACAAGGCCTTCCTGGAGCTGGCCGGCAAGGAGCAGCGGCTCCACAACCGCATCGACCTGCAGCATGGCCAGCCGGTCACGTTCGGCCCCGACGGCGAGTCGGCGGTGGTGCTGGAGGGAGGCGAGGCGAAGATCGTCGCCACTGCCGAGGTCGAGGCCGACCGGATCTACGTGCACGACGAGGCCAACCCCGACCCGGGACCGGCCTTCGCCCTGAGCCGGCTCTCCCACGGACCGCACGGGCCCACTCCCATGGGGATCTTCCGGGCGGTGGAGCGCCCCTCCTATGAGGACATGATGCAGCGCCAGCTCGTCCAGGCACAGTACAAGAAGGGCCCCGGCGACCTGCGGAAGCTCGTCACCCAAGGCGGCACCTGGAGGGTTCCCTAGCCATCTTCTCCCTCCCCTCCGGGGAGACGCATTGGGCTGGGGAGGCGCCCCACCGGCACTCGAGAGCGAAGAGGATTAGGGTCGGCGGCATGACCCTGCCGCTTCTCGGCCGGCGCAACGAGCTACGGGCGTTGCAAGAGGCGGTCGAGGCTGCCCGCCGCGGCGAGACGGTGGTGCTGGCGGTCGAGGGCCCGCCGGGGAGCGGCAAGTCCCGCCTGCTGGACGAGTTCGGCGAGCGGCTCCAAGAAGATGGGTTCGAGGTGCGGCGGGCGAGCGCCCCTGAGGCCGGCGAAGCCCGGCCGGGTCACGTGGCCCGGCAGTTGCGCCTCGAGGAGCCGGGTCCACATGGCCAACTGGCCCTGCTGGTCGACGACGCGCACCGGGCCGATCCCACCTCACTGGGACTGTTGCGACGAGCCGGCCGGGCTGCGGGAAGGCTGCTGGTAGTCGCCCACCAGCCCGTCGACGGCAGCCGCGCCCTGGTGCTGCGCCGGCTGGGGGAGGGAGCCGGCGGAAGCCGCTTGCTGACCCTCAGCACGCTGTCGGCGGCCGACCTGGCCCCGCTGGTGGGCGACCAGAGCGATCAAGGGGAGGAGCTGGCCAGGACGCTCGTCCGCCAAAGCGGCGGCAACCCGTCCGAGCTCGAGCAGGTGATGGGTGAGTGGATCGACGCCGGGAAGCTCCGCTGGGCGGAAGGCCGGGTGGAAGCGGTGGGCCCGGTTCCCGAACGGTCGGAGCGGGCAGAGCCCCTCCTCCGGATCTCAGCGCTGGGAACCTCCGAGCGCAAGCTGGTGGAGGCGGCCGCCCTGGCCGGGCGCCCCCTTCCCCTTTCGGTGATCTCGCCACTGCTGGGCCTCTCTTCCGACCACACCCTCCAGACGGGCGAGCGCCTCGCCGAGGCGGGCTACCTCCAGCAGAGCCGCCAGGGGTTTGCCGTGGCCGACCACCTTGCCCAACGAGTAGCCGGGGAGATGGGCGAGGTGCGTCGCGCCGCCCTGCTCGACGACCTTGCCGACGCCCTGCTTCGAGCTGGATGGGCCGAGCGGGAACCGGCAGTGGTGGGTTCTCATCTCCTGGCGGCCGGCCGCTTCCGGGAGGCCCTGCCGCTGCTGGCTGAGGTAGGGCTGGAGGCGGTGCGACGGGGAGATCTGGGCCAAGCCCTCCCGCGCCTGGACGGGGCCCTGGCCGCCCTGGAGCGCACCGGCGGCGATCCCGTCCTGGAGGGCCGGCTGCGGCTGGGGCGGGCACAGTGCTACCGCTCGGCCGGGTGGTCGGACCTGGCGGCCCACGACCTGGAGGTGGCGGTGCGGAAGCTGTCGGGGCCGGAGCGGGTGGACGCGTTCGGCTGGGCGGCGCAGATCGCCGACGACCGGCAGCACCTGCAGGAGGCCGACCGGCATCTGGCGGCCGCCGAGTACGAGGCAGCCAAAGCCGGCGAGCAGGCCAAGCTCGGCTCGTTGCTCACGCTGCGGGCTCGGGTGCTGAGCCGGCTGGGCTTCCCCAACGAAGCTCACGCCGCCCTGAGCAAGGGCAACCAGCTCCTCCAGGATCACGGCAACGCCGCCCAGCGCTTCCGCGGCCGCTACAACGCCGCCTGGACCGCCTTCGACCAAGGGAGGGCTCGCCAGGCGGAGGCGGCCTTCGAGGACCTGGCGCAGGAGGCCGAGCAGGTGGGCGGGCTCGGCTCGCTGGCCGACGTCGAGGCCTGGTGGGCGCGGGCCCTCTTCCAGGTGGGGCACCCCGAGGAGGCGCTGGAGGTGCGGCGGCGGGCCCTCGGCCATAGCCTCGAGGCGGCCGCCTCGGGCCCGGCCTTCTTGAGCCATATGGCGCTCGCCGAGGGAGCCCAGCTCTTCGGGCGCTACCAGGAGGCGCTTGAGGCGGCCGACGAGATGCTGGGGCTGGTGCTGCAGCAGCTCCCCGAGTGGGAGAACGCTGCCCGCTATCTGCGAGCCCAGGCGCTGCTCGCCTTGGGCCGGCTCCCCGAGGCCGCCGAGGAGGCCCAGCAGGCGGTGGACCTGTGCCCGCCGGGCATCGACGGGTGGCGCTGGCGCCTCAAGTGCCGAGCCTTGCAGCTCGAGGTGGGCGCCGCCCAAGAGCAGCCGTGGCCGGCGGCCGAGGCCCTGGAGCTGACCGACCACCTCCTCCACTCACAGTGGTTCCTGACTGCCGCCCACCTGATGACGCTGCGAGGGCGCCAGGAGAAGGACGCAGAGCTGGCTGCCGACGCGGCCGCCCTGGCCGTCCAGCTGGGCGTCCCGATGGTCGCCGCCGAAGCGGCCCACGTTGCCGAGCTGTGGGGCGAGCGACGCGGGGCGGCGGTGGCCCGCATGGTGAAGCAGGTGGACCACCGGGTCCCCGCCGAGTGGCTGGAGAGCTGGAGGCAGCTTCCCTGGGTGGGGCGGGCCCTGCAGGCGGAGGAGGTGGACGAGGAGGACTACCAGCAGTCGGTAAACGAGCTGCACGACCAGATGCAGGGGGCCCTGGGCCGTATCGGACTGGCCGACCCGGACACGCTGCTCAGC
>JALYHC010000215.1 GCA_030776765.1 Actinomycetota bacterium
GGCCAGCGGGGCCCCCGGGAAGCCGGCGGCGCCGGCGGCGGCCACGAGGGCTCCCCACCTGGTCCCCAGGAACCCCAGCCTGGTCGCCCCGCTGCGCTCCAGGACGTGGCCGGCGGCCAGCAGGGCGTCCTGCCTCATGGTCTCGTAGGTGGCTTCCGAAGCCTGGCCGTCACTGCTTCCCGTTCCCCGATAGTGAAACCGCTGGACGGCAAAGCCACGGGCGGCGAGGGCCCGGGCCACCAGCACCTCCCGCCGGTAGTTCCTCAGGAACTCGGCGTGCAGCGGGCTGCACACCACGATGCCTGCTCGAGGCCGACCCTCGGGGAGGTGCAAGAACCCAAAGAGCCTCTGGCCGTCCGGTCCGAACCACCACGCCTCCTCCCATCCACCGCTCCCCGCCAGGCGACGCCGAGCAGCCGGGGACGAGCCTGGTCGAGAAACAATGGTCGTCATACTCCGCCCGCCTTGGAAAGGTCTCCTCACTCACTGTAGTGCTCCGAGGCGAGTTGTGCCGGGTGGCGTCGATTGAGTTCCTAGCGGGGGCAAGAGCCCCGAGGGACACCACGAGGAGTGGTTGGACTGGTAGCATTCAGCCGAAGGGGACGACTGGATAGGGGGGACGAGCATGAGCGATGCAGCGGATGCGAGGCGATCCGAGCTGACGAGGTCTCGCCCCGCTCCGGAGCTGGTCAGCGTGGTGATGCCCACCTACAACGGGGCGGCCACTGTCGAGGCCCAGCTCGAGGCCCTCGCTTCCCAGACCTACGAGGGCGCCTGGGAGCTGGTGGTGGCCGACAACGGCTCCACTGACGACACCTTGGAAATCGTCGAGCGGTGGTCGCCCAAGCTCCCCGAGGTGAGGGTGGTGGACGTGGAGGAGCGCAAGGGCGTCAGCCATACCTGCAACGTGGGGGCGTCAGCTGCACGAGGCGACTTCGTGGTCTTCTGTCATCAGGACGACGTGGCCGACCGGGGCTGGCTGGAGGCCATCGCCCGGGCCGCCCCCAACTGTGACCTGGTGGGGGGCCGCCTCGATTACCAGACCCTCAACGACCCGGTCACCCTGTACTGGCGGCCGCCCCATCGCTATGAGGAGCTCCCCAGGGCCATGGGCTTCCTCCCCTACGCGGTGGGCGCCAACCTGGGGATGTGGACCGAGGTCTTCCATGAGCTGGGGGGCTGGAGCGAGAGCTACTTCATGGGCGGCGAGGACATCGACTTCTGCTGGCGGGCCCAGCTGGCCTCCTTCCGCCTCTGCTACGCCCCCGATGCCCTCATCCATTATCGATACCGCTCCGACCTGCGAGGTTTCGCCCGCCAGATCTACCGCTACGCGATGGCGGAGCCGAAGCTCTACAAGGCCTACCGCCAGCAGGGGGCTCCCCGCAACACCAGAGCGGGGCTACGGACCTGGCTCTGGGCGCTGGCCCACCTTCCCGACCTGGTCCGGTCGGTCGAGCGACGGGGCAGGTGGATGAGAAAGGTGGCCTTCCGCTGGGGACGGGTACGAGGAAGCATGAGGGAGCGGGTCTTCTACCCCTGACCGACGGCTCCTCCTGATCCGCCGGGAAAGGGGCGAGCCCCAGCCTGGCAGTCGTCGGACCAACCGCAGGCCCCCCGGTCCCGCCAGAGCGGCCATCCACCAAACGATCAGCTGGAGCCGCAACGGGCCGATCACCATGGCCCGGCTGGTGGCGGCGACCGCCGGCCCCCACCTCCCGGCTCGTAGGTAGGTCACCCCGATGGCCCCCAGGTAGGCCGAGCGCCGGGGGGGATGCTGGGCGAAGATCTCCCGGTGCTTGCGCAGCGTGTGGCGCATGGCATCGGCGCGAGCCCCCAGCGTCTTGGAGACCCTGCTGCCCTCGTGGAAGGTCATGCGGTAGGTGACCTCGTCCACCCCCTGAATGGAGCAGGCGGCATTGAGGCGCAGAAAGAAGTCGTCGTGCACCCAGGCCCGCAGCTGCTCGTCCCAGCCACCGATCTCCTCGATCAGCCGGCGGGGGGCCAGCAGCGTGTTGTGGACCTGATAGCTTCCCTGCTGCTTGGGCTCCAGGAAGTAATGCTTGCCCCTCGACACGGTGACCGGAAGCCGCACCTCCAGGCGCCGGCCGCTCGAGTCCACCACCTCGATCCCCGACAGCACCGCCACCGGCCCCGGCAGGTGGGAGAGGCGGGCGGCCTCGAGCGACGTCTCCACCATCTGCGGCAGCAGCTCGTCGTCGTCGTCCAGGAAGGTGATCCAGCGCCCGCGGGCTGCTCCCAGTCCCAGGTTGCGAGCGGCACAGACCCCGGAGGCTCCTGCGGTGCGCAGGATGCGGAGCCGCTCGTCGGCGATGCTCGATTGGAAGGGCTGCGCCGAGCCGTCGTCGACCACGATCACTTCAATGTCGCCGACCGTCTGGCGCAGGGCGCTGCGCAGCGCTCGATCGGCCATTTCCGGCCGGTCGTGGGTGGTCACCACGATGGTCGCTTCGACGGGTGCGTCGCCTGGCACCCCTTGCGCTCGCTTGGAGGCCGCCGCAGAACCTGGCACGGCCTTAGTAGCCGCTCAGCACGCCCAGCCTCCGCCCCACCTCCAGCGAACGCCCGAAGATCCACAGCACCAGGGGAAAGATCACCACGTTGAAGGCCAGCAGCGCCAGGAGCGTCTCGTTGATGGAGAGGCCGGGCATCCCCCCTCCCTGGGGCATCAGGCCCTTGCGCAGGGCGTTGAGGACGTAGGTGTGGGGGATCACCCATGAGAGGGCTTGCAGGGGCCCGGGCAGGGTGTCGACCGGAAAGTAGACCCCGGAGAGGACCGACGCCGCCAAGGTGTAGAGGGTCACCACCGGGTCGGAGCGCTTGGCCAGCACCATGACGCTGCCCGACAGGATCCCGATGGCGAAGCTGGCGGCGAACCCCAGGATCAGGATGAGCAGAGCGGCCGGCAGACCTCTCGGGTCGTAGCGGGCTCCCAGGATGATGGAGAGCGTCAGGATGACCAGGCTGGTCGCCGCCCGGTCGATCACCGTCCAGGAGGCCATCCCCAGCGGAAGGAACCGCCACCGGATGGGCTCCAGCAGCAGCATCTCGAAGCGGCCTTGGTTGACGGCCCGCTGCAGCTCGAGGCCGAACCCCCGCAGCCCGGCGGAGAGGATGGTCATGGTCATCAGCCCGATCACCACGAAGGTGTAGTAGTCGTAACCCACCCTGGGGCCCGTCTTGTCGGCGAACAGGGCCACAAAGTAGAAGATCACGGCCGGCACCACCGCGCTCACGGCCGTCATGACGAACGACAGTGGGTAGGCGATCTCCTGCTTGTAGCCCATCCAAAGGAAGGCGCCGGCGATGCCGCTGGCGCGGCTCATCCGGGCGCCGAGGGCGGTCATCGATCGTCGCCTGTCGGGGTTTCGGTGTCTTTGAGAAGCATGTGGGCGAGCAGCTCGCGAAGCGGGATGCGGGTCTGGGTGATGGAGGTCACCTCCGCCAGCTCGCCGTCGAGATCCGCCAGGAGCTGGCCCATCTCCATCTCACAACTCAGCGTGATCGAC
>JALYHC010000216.1 GCA_030776765.1 Actinomycetota bacterium
GGCGGTGCGGGTGGAGCCGGGCCGGTCCCTGCAAGAGGCGGTGCGGGCCCATCCCGAGGGCACCACCTTCGTGCTCGGCGCCGGGGTGCACCGGGGCCAAAGCGTGGTCCCCAAGCGGGGCAACACCTTCTTGGGGGAGGCGGGGGCGGTCCTCGACGGCGGGGGGGAAAGCCGCGCCTTTCACGGCCGGGTGGCCGACGTCACCATCCGGGGGCTGGTGGTGCAGAACTACGCCTCGGCCGACCTGCACGCGGCCATCGACGGCAACGGGAGCAGCGGCTGGGTGGTGGCCGGCAACGAGGTGCGCCACAACCGCAGCTTCGGCATCCGGGTGGGGACGGGGGGCCAGGTGGTGGGCAACTACGTGTGGGGCAACGGCCGGGCGGGGATCACCGGCTGCTGCGGGAGGTCGGGCGGCCTGGTGGAGGGCAACCAGCTGGTGGGCAACGGCGGGGACCTCTCATTCGACTCGGGGACCCGCTCGGCCATCAAGGTGACCAACTTCACCGACCTGGTGGTGCGGGCCAACTCGGTGCACGACAACCCACTGCACGGTATCTGGGTGGACATCGACAGCTCCGAGGTGCGCATCGAGGACAACCTGGTGGTGGACAACGGGGGCATCGGCATCTACTTCGAGATCAGCTACCAGGGCCTCATCCGGCGCAACACCGTGGAGGCAAACGCCACCCGGGGGATCTTCGTCTCCAACTCCACCGGGGTGGAGGTGACCGAGAACCTGGTGCGGGACAACGGCGACGGCATCTCGGGGTTCCAAGGGGAGCGGGGCTCGGGCGCCCACGGGCCCCGGGACCTGCGGGACCTGTGGGTGCACCACAACCTGGTCACCATGTCGGCCGGCTACTCGGGCATCACCACCACGGTGGCCGGGGACTCGGTCTTTTCCGAGTGGGGAAACCGCTTCGAGGCCAACACCTACACCATCTGCGGGGTGCAGGAGCCCTTCCGCTGGATGGGGCCCCGCACCATCGCCGAGTGGCAGGGGCTGGGACACGACTCGGCCGGCACCTGGCTCGAGTGTCGCTCGGCCTACGCTCCCTTCGCTGAACCGAGCTAGCTGCCGAACGATTGGAGGCGGTTGAGGGACCTCATCGATCCACCGCCCGGTGCCACGCTCGCTGCGCCCCACTCCCGCTCCCCTTGCGGTACCCTGGCTCTTCACCCATGGGGTCGAAACGC
Organism: Actinomycetota bacterium; assembly: GCA_030776765.1. GTDB lineage: Bacteria > Actinomycetota > Acidimicrobiia > Spongiisociales > JALYHC01 > JALYHC01. Next base: position 1,201 of record JALYHC010000216.1, read on the forward strand.
CGACACGGAGGCTCGGTGGACCAGGCCACCCACCAGCACAGTGCAGCACCACTAGGCAGTAACGGCCCCACCAGGCAGGAGATGGCTGCTTCGTCCCCTCGTGGCGCCATCCGCCCCACCACCCTGGCGCTCATGTTCGTCTCGCTCATCGCCGCCACCGACGTCACACTGAGGAACCGTGATCCTGTTCTGGCGCTGCAGGGCAACGTCGACGCCCAGATCCTCTTCGAGGTGCTGGCGTGGGGATTGGTGGGAGCCTGAACGGCGATGCAGCTGGCGCGCCTGTCTCCGGGCCCGCTCTCACTGCGGCCCCTGGGCCCCAGTACCCGCGCCTTCTTGGTCGTTGCCGCGCTGGTGCTCGCATCGGGGGCCTTGGCCTTCTCCCCCGTAGGCAGCGCCAGGACCGTCCAGTTCCTCGTCCTCACCGGGCTCATGGTCCTGGTGTCCCGGCAGCTGATCCATGACCGCCGGAGAATGCTCGACTTTTGGATTTGGGCCCGGCGGGGGCTGTGGGCATTGGCGGTGGTGGCCACCGCGCTCAGCCAGCTGGCCCTGAGCTGGCCGTCCCCCACCTACTCGCTGACATCCGCCGATCGCTATGCCTGGCTGGCCATGCATCCCATCTCCACCGGGAACCTACTGGGGCTGGTCGTGATCACCTTGGCGGGCAGTCACCTGCTCTTGCGCGACCCGCTCTTCGACCAGCCCCGGGCCGAGGTGCTCCGGGTGGGCCTACTGCTCGGGTCGGCGTACCTACTGCTGGCCACCAAGTCGCGGGGCTCGCTGGCGGCCACCACGCTGGGCGTGCTGCTGCTGGTGGCCCTGACACCTCGCCTGAGGACTCGCCGCCGCAGCCTGCTCCTGACACTGGGAATGGCATTCGGAGTGCTGGCGATGGTGCTGACGAGCCGGCACGCCCAGGAGGTGGTGGCCAACGTCGTGACTCGTGGGCAGTCGAGGGAGCAGATGGTTTCCCTCACGGGGCGAGTGGACGTCTTCCGCTTCGCCTGGTCCCTCTTCCAGGAACGTCCGCTCTTCGGTCATGGCTACATGGCAGGTAGGTCCCTCTTCCTCGAGGCCTTCCCTTGGGCGGGGCACGGGCACAACCTGCTCGTCGAGATCGCCGTGTCGCTGGGGGTGGTCGGCCTGCTGGCCTTTGCCTTCCTCGTTCTGGGCATCGCCGGCCGGCTTCGCCTGGCCCAGTGGCAGAACCGGTACCCCCAGGGCTACGGCGCTCGCGAGGCCATCCCCCTCTTGGCCTTTCTCTTGGTCGTGGGAGTGGTGGGGCCCAGCTTTGCGGGGACTCCAGGGCACGAGACGGTCGCCTTGGTCTGGACCGCCTTGTTGGCGGACTGGGGGTCGGCAGCCAGCCGTTCCCCGGCCAAGTCCCTCACCTCTCAAAGGCTGAGCAATGGGGCGAGCCCGACCCCATCTACCCTCCCCTCCTAGGGCCAGGCTCACCGCCGCCCCCCGAACGGGGATTCCTCGAGACTCTTCTGTCGCCCCCACCCCCCGCCAGTTCGTAAGCCAGGAGCAGCCGGCGATA
>JALYHC010000217.1 GCA_030776765.1 Actinomycetota bacterium
CGCCCGGGTATAGGGATGGAGGGGGCGGGCGTGGATCTCCTCGGCGGGCGCCAGCTCGACGATCTCCCCCAGGTACATGACGGCGATGCGGTGGCTCATGTACTTCACCACCCCCAGGTCATGGGAGATGAACAGGTAGCCAAGGCGGTGCCGCTCCTGCAGGTCCTTGAGCAGGTTAAGGATCTGAGCCTGCACGGACACGTCGAGGGACGACACCGCCTCGTCGGCCACGATCAGCGAGGGTTGCACGGCCAGGGCCCGGGCGATGCTCACCCGCTGGCGCTGGCCGCCGCTCAGCTGGTGGGGAAGCGCTCCCATCATCTCCGGTTTGAGCCCCACGTCTCGTAGCAGCCCGGCCACCCGATCGGGGACCTCGGCTCGGTCCACCACCCGATGGATGAGAAGCGGCTCGGCCACGATCCTCCCCACCCGCATGCGGGGTGGGAGGGAGCTGTATGGGTCCTGGAAAACGATCTGCGCCTGGCGGCGCAGCCGCCCGGCCTGGTCCTCGGAGAGCCTCCTTCCCTGAAAGCGGATCTCCCCGGCGGTGGGGGCCTGCAAGAAGAGGAGTGTGCGGGCCAGGGTCGACTTCCCGCAGCCACTCTCTCCCACCAGCCCCAGTGTCTCCCCCTCGGCGATGGTGAACGACACGCCGTTCACCGCCCTCACCGCTCGGGTCCGCCGAGAGAACCGGCCCACCCTGGCCTGGAAGTGCTTGTGGAGGTCGCGCACCTCGAGCAGGCGGGCCTCTTCTCCCTCCCCCGCTTGCGGGGCACGCTCTCCCTCCCCCACTTGCGGGGGCGGGGGGTTCGGGGGGTGGGCGGCCCCCAGTGAGTCCCTCTCCTGTGATAGCCGACCACCCCCCGAAGAAGAAGAGCCGGGGAGAGGGTCCTTACGGGGAGCGATCATCATTCCGCTCCCACCTTGGCCCGCTCCGGAGACCAGAGGAAGCAGGCGGCCCGGTGCTCGGGGCCCACCTCGAACTGGTCGGGGTCGGCCTCCCAACAGATGTCCATCACTTCCGGGCAACGGGGAGCGAAGGGGCAGCCGGCCGGCGCCTTGGTGGGATCGGGCAGCTCACCGGCGATGGCATCCAGTCGACTGCCGGCCGGAAGGTCGGCCCGCGGTACCGACTCCAGCAAGGCTCTGGTGTAGGGGTGCCTGGGTCTCTCCACCACCTCTTGGACGGGTCCCACCTCTGCCGCCTGCCCGGCGTACATCACCAGCACCACGTCGGCGTACTCAGCCACCAGTGCGATGTCGTGGGTGATGAGGATCAGGCTGGTGTCCTGCCGGCGGGTGACCTCCTTCAACTGCTCCAGGATCTGGGCTTGGGTGGTGACGTCGAGGGCGGTGGTGGGCTCGTCGGCGATGAGCAGGTCGGGCCGGGCGGTCATAGCCATGGCGATCATCACCCGCTGGTTCATGCCGCCCGAGAGCTGAAAGGGGTGCTGGCGGAGCACCCGGTCGGGGTCCCCGATGCCCGCCGAGCGAAGCGCCTGCCGGGCCACCGACTCTGCCTCCTGGCCGGCCTCGAGGCCGTGGCGCCGGATGGTCTCTTGCATCTGAAACCCCACGCTCAGCACCGGGTTGAGGGAGGCAGCCGGGTTCTGGAAGATCATGCCAATGCGCCGCCCCCGAAGGGCGGCCATCCGCCGGTCCGAGGTGCGGGCCAAGTCCTGACCGTCGAAGAGGATCTGACCCCGGGTCACCCGGCCCGGGGAGTCGAGCAGTTGGATGATGGAGAGGGCGGTCACCGACTTTCCGGAGCCGCTCTCCCCCACGATGCCCAACGTCTGTCCCCGCTGCAAGTCGAAGCTGAGCCCCCGCACGGCCCGCACCACCCGGTGGCGCAGGGGGAACTCCACGTGCAGGTCACGCACCCGCAGCAGCGGCGGCTCGGCCTCCGGGAGCTCCTGGCGAGGGGCGGGCGCCCGCATCACCATGCGCCGGAAGGTGCCCTTGGCCAGCTTGGGGTCGAGGACGTCGGCCAGCCCGTCGGCCAGCAGGTTGATGCTCAACACCGTGGCCACGATGGCCAAGCCGGGGAGGATGGGAAGCCAGGTGGAGATGACCATGTTCTGGCGCCCCTCGGCCAGCATGGACCCCCAAGAGGCCGCCGGCGGGGGCAGCCCCAGCCCCAAGAAGCTGAGGGTGGACTCCATGATCACCAGGAAGCCCACGTCCAGCATGGCGATGACCGGCACCACCTGCCAGGCCGAGGGCAGCACGTAGCGGAACAGGCGCCGGAAGCTGCCGGCACCCAGGGCCTTGGCGGCCTGCACGTACTCCTTCTCCCGCTCCGCCAGTACGCGGCTGCGTACCACCCGGGCGTAGACGATCCAGCCGGGGATCCCCAGCACGACGATGAGGAGCAGGAGGGTCCGGTCGGAGACCAGCCCGAGGATGGCGATGGCCAAGAGGATGAAGGGAAAGGCCAGCTGCACGTCCCCCAGGCGCATGAGCAGGGCGTCCACCCGGCCCCGGAAGAACCCGGCCAGGAGGCCCGCCGCCAGCCCCAGGGTGGAGCCGATGAGCATGGCCGCCACGCTGATCACCAGCGAGTTGCGGGCCCCGAAAGCCAAGCGGCTGGCCACGTCGCGTCCCAGAGCGTCGGTGCCCAGGGGATGGGCCATCGACCCCCCCTCCTCCCAGGCTGGCGGGGCGAGGACGACGGTGAGGTCCTGGGCGGCCGGGTCGTGAGGTGCCACCAGCGGGGCGAAGATGGCCACTGCCACGATGAGCACCACGCCCAGGGCCCCGGCTGCCGCCGCCGGTCGCCGGGCCAGGGCGCGCAAGGGACGCCCGGCCGGCGCCTCGCTGCGGGGAGCCACGGTCTGCTCGGCGGCGGGCAGGGCGTCGCTCACTGAGCCCCCACCCGGATGCGCGGGTCGAGCAGCGTGTAGGCCAGGTCGACGAAGAAGTTGAGCACCACGAAGGCCACCGCCGCCACCAGCACCCCGCCCTGGATCATCGGGAAGTCCCGGCTGGCGAGGGCGTCGAGGATCAGCTTGCCGATGCCCGGCCAGTTGAAGATGGCCTCCACCACCACCGCCCCGGCCAGCAGGAACCCCAACTGGAGGCCGATGAGGGTGACGAGCGGCAGGGCGGCGATCTTGAGGCCGTGGACCAAGAAGACCCGCCACTCGGGAAGCCCTCGCGCCCGGGCGGCCCGGATGAAGTCCTCCCCCAGCGTCTCCATGAAAGACTGCCGCACGGTGCGGACCAGGATCGGGCTGAGCGTGACCACCAGGGTGGCGACCGGCAGCACGAAGCTCTTTGGTCCTGCCATGTCGATGGCCGGGAACCAGCGCAAGCGGAGGGAGAAGAACAGCACCAGCACCACCGCCAGCCAGAAGGCCGGGGTGGCCTGGGCCAGGGCGGCATAGCCCAGGACCGACCGGTCGAGCAGGCTGTTGGGTCGCCAGGCGGCCGCCCCGCCCAATAGCAGGGCCAGGACCGCCCCCACCACCACCGCGATCCCCGCCAGGGCCACCGTGTTGGGCAGGGCGTCCAGCACCGCCTGCCGCACCGGCTCCGCCCCCCGGAAGGACCTTCCCAGGTCGCCCTGGGCCAGGTTGAGCAGGTACTCGCCGTACTGCAGGAAGAGCGGCTTGTCGGTGCCGATCCGCTCCCGCGTCTGGGCGATGACCTCCTCGGGAGTCCCGGGCGGGTTGATGAGCCGGGCCGGGTCCCCGGTGGCCAGGCGGAGGACGAAGAAGGCGATGGTGACCACCGCCAGCACCACCAGCACCATCTGGGCGGCGCGCAGCAGCAGGCGGACGATCATGGCCCGCCGCCGGAGCTCGCTTCGCCCGAAGCTTGCCTCACCCGCTAGCCGACCAGCTGGGCCGGGTAGAAGTCGGTCCGAAAGACATTGGGCTGCACCAGCAACCCTTGCAGGTTGGCCGAGTGGGCGATGGTGAAGTCGCTGTTATAGAGGGGAACGTGCCAGGCCTGCTCCCACATGTGCGCCTGCAAGTCGGCGTAGACCTGCTCGCGCTGTTGGGGGTCGAGGGTGGTCAGGCCCTCTTCCACCAGCTCCTGGAGCCGCTCGTCCCCGAAGTACCAGGCGAAGGCCGACGAGTAGACGGTGGCGGCGTGGTGGGGGTCACCGCTGGAGGCCCAGCTCAGGTGGTAGAGCGCCCCGGTCCCCCCCTCGGTGAAGATGTCGTCGATCATGCCCGCCACGTCCGAGGTGACCACCCGGGGCTTGAGGCCCACCTGCTGCATCTGGCCGACGATGGCCTGCACCACCTGGGTGGCACGGGGGAGGAACCCCTCCGCCACCCACAGCTCGAACTCGGGGCCCCCGTCGGGCACCCCGGCCGCCTCCAGCTCGGAGCGGGCCATCTCGGGGTCGAAGCTGTACTGCGGCTGCTGAGCTGCGAAGAACTGGGTATTGGTGGGGAGGTAGCTCTGCGCCACCTGGCTGTTGCCCAGCACCAGGGCCTCCACCAGCGGCTGACGGTCAATCGACCAGTTGACCGCTCTGCGGAAGTTGGGGTTGGTGTCCCAGATCTCCAGCCGGCCGGGACGCACGAAGAGGTTGACGCTCTCGATGCCGGTCACCGAGATGAGGCCCACTCCCTGCTCGCCTTCCAGGCGGGAGAGGTGCTCGGGTGGGACCCGATCGATGGCGTGCGCCTCTCCCCCCAAAAGGGCATTGAGCCGGGTCTGCGGGTCCTGGATGAACTCCCAGACCAGCTCGTTGATCTGGGCAGGGTCCCGCCAGTAGTCGGGGTTGGCCTCCATGGCCTTGCGGTTGGTCTCGTCCTCGACCAGCCGGAAGGGGCCGCTCCCGTTGGGCTGCGTCCGGAGCCGCTCGGGGTCCCCCTCCAGCCACTCTGCCGAGAGGATGGGCGCATACCACCAGAGGGCAGCCAGCATCGGGCCGAAGGGCTGCTCTGTTGTGATGCGGGCGGTGAGCTCGTCGACCACCTCCACCTGTGCGGGGAGCCAGTTGATGGAGTAGGCGCTTTCCCCGCTGAAGCCGGAGGCCAGCTCGACCGACGCCTTGACGTCCTCGGCGGTGAGCTTCTGGCCCTCGTGGAAGGTCACCCCCTCGCGCAGCTGGAACTCCCACGTCAAGTCGTCGACCTGCCGCCAGTCGGTGGCCAGCCTCCCCTCCGGCTGGCTGAGGTCACCGGTGGGGAAGTCGACCAGGTAGTCGTACACCTGCCGCTCCAGCCTTAGCTGGCTCAAGGCCGTGGAGGCATAGGGCGACCAGTCGGCCCAGAAGTTCTCGGCGGTGAGGAAACGCACCGGCCCGCTTGGGCCGGCCGCGGTGGTAGTGGCCGTCGGGCCGGTGGTCGTGGCCGTGGTCCCGGCCGTGGTGCCGCCAGCTGCCCCGGTGGTCGTGGTGGTCCCCGCCTGTTGGGGCGCGCAGGCGGCCAGCACCAGCCCCCCGCTGAACTTGAGGAAGTCCCGCCTGCTGATCCCGCCTGCTCGGTGGCCCCGCTGCTCCTCCATCAGCCCTCCTCTCGGTTTTGCTCAATGAAACGACCGTTTCATTCGCCCGCCCGATTTTCTACCAGGAAGACAACAGCGGTGCAATGGGCCGAGCGATGTTCGAGGAGCGATCGCTACCGCTCGGGATCGGCGCCACCCTGCACTCGGTCGACCACCCGCCTGTCATCGAGCCGAGCGACCCTCGGCGTCATGCGAGCGTCGACGGACGAGATCCGGTGCATGGATCGGCCGTGGCAGCAGCTCCTCAGTGGCGCTTTGGCCCCCCTTGCCGGCGACTCTCCCTCGCCAGCTACCTTAGGGCCGCCGACAAGCCCGCCCTGCTACCTTCCGGCCATGGACAAGCGACCTCTCACTCCCCAAGACCTGTGGAAGTTGGCCCGGGTGGGCGACCCACTGACTTCTCCTGACGGCGGCTTCCTGGTGGTGCCGGTCACCAGCTATGACCTGGACGACAACGAAGGCAGGACGCGGCTCTGGCGGGTCTTCCCTGACGGCGGCGAGCCTGAGCCGCTGACCAGCGTCGAGTTGAGCAGCACCCAGCCGGCCCTCTCCCCCGACGGCCGCCGTCTGGCCTTCGTGCGCAAGCCCCCCGGGGGAGACCACGCTCAGCTGCACGTGTTGCCCCTGGACGGGGGCGAGGCCCAGCGCCTCACCGACCTGCCGCTGGGCGTGATCGCCGCCCGCTGGCTCCCCGACTGCCGCCGGCTGGTGCTGAGCGCTCCCATCCTGGCCGATGCCCCCACCGTCGAGGGCACACGGCAGTTACTGGAGGAGCGCCAGCAGGACCCGGTGAAGGCCCGGGTCACCGAAGACCGCGTGTACCGCTTCTGGGACCGATGGCTCACCGACGGCAAGCTCCCCCACCTGTTCGTGGTCGACCCCGGCACGGAGGAGCTTCGCGACCTGATCCCCGAGTCGCGGCGCTGGTGGGACTGGCTGGAGGGAGCCCAGCACTTCGACGTCTCACCCGACGGCGAGGAGGTGGCCTTCTCGGCCAACTCCAGCGAGCCTCCCCACCAGCGGCTGCGCTGGGCCATCTACACAGTGCCGGTGGAAGGAGGCGAGGTGCGCTGCCTGACGCCCGACCACCCGGCCCACGACGAACGGCCCCGCTACAGCCCGGACGGGCGCTACCTGGTCTACGGGATGCAGCGGGAGTGGGACTTCTACGCCGACCGCGTACGGCTGGTGCGCTACGACCGCCACAGAGAGGAAGAGGAGGTGCTCACCGAGCCCTGGGACCGCTCGGCCTCCTCGTGGGAGTTCACCGCCGACGGCAAGGGGCTGCTCCTCACCGCCGAGGACCGAGGGCGGGTCAACCTGTACCGCCTGGGCATCGAGGGCGGGGACCCCGAGCTGGTGGCCGAGGGGGGGACGATCGGCACCCCTCGCCCGGCCGGCCCCTTCGTCTACTTTCGATGGGAGGACCTGAGCCGCCCTCCCGAGGTGGCGCGCTGCCCGATGGAGGGAGGCAAGGTGGAGTTGGTAGGCCACTTCAACGACTCCTTCTTAGAGGAGATCGAGATGGGACAGGTGGCCGAGATGGAGGTGGAGGGCTCGGAGGGCCGCCCCATCCAGGTCTACCTGGTCTACCCGCCCGGCTTCGACGACTCCACCCAATGGCCGCTGGTGCACATGATCCACGGGGGCCCGCACGGCATCTTCGGGGACCAGTTCCACTTTCGCTGGAACGCCCAGGCCTTCGCCGCCCCCGGCTACCTGGTGGCGCTGGTCAACTTCCACGGCTCCACCTCCTGGGGCCAGGACTTCGCAGCGGTGATCCACGGGAGGTGGGGCGACAAGCCGGCCACCGACGTGCTGGCCGCCACCGACCACCTGCTCGAGCGGGGCCTGGTCGACCCGGAGCGCATGGCCATCACCGGCGGCTCCTACGGGGGCTACCTCACCGCCTGGCTGGCCAGCCAGACCGACCGCTTCGCCACCGCCGTCTGCCATGCGGGGGTGATCGATCTCCTCGCCCAGTACGCCTCCGACATCACCCAGGGGCGGGCCCGCTCGCTAGGCGCCGAGCCCTGGGAGGACCCCGAGGCCGTGCAGCGCTGGAGCCCGCTGGCCCACGCCAAGGGAATGAACACCCCGATGCTGGTGGTGCACGGGGAGAATGACTACCGGGTTCCGGCCACCCAGGGCCTGGAGCTCTACAACGTCCTCAAGGCCAAGGGGGTGGAGGCGCGCTTGGTCTACTACCCGGATGAGAACCACTGGGTGCTCAAGCCCCGCAACTCCTTGCATTGGTACGGGGAGGTGCTGGGCTGGCTGGAGCGGTTCCTCAAGGAGTAGGAGCGATCCCCTTCTAAGACCCCACCACAGCCCTCCCCCGCAAGCGGGGGAGGGAGAAGACGTCAGCCCTCGCCTGGGGGAAGCGAGCGCCGGTAGAGGACCATGCCGCCCTCGACCTCGCTTCGAAAGCGCGGGGACCAGGAAGCCGCCTCTTCGGACGTATAGACGAAGAGGTCTACGGCCACTCCGATGCCGCCCGCCGGGCCGTACTCTTCCGAGCGAGAGCGAGCAGGCTGGTGGGCCTCATCCACGACAATCACCAGGTCTGCGTCGCTGCGAGCCGACCAGTCCCCCCGGGCCAGCGAGCCGATCAGCACCACTTGTCTCACCTCCGGCCGGCGACCCAGGTCATCTCGTGCATACCGCTCCAGGCGCCGCAGCACGCCGGAATGGTCAAGCCGATGAAAGACGACGTCGGGCATAGTCGATCACCTTGCTCGCCTCCTGGACCGCTCGCCCCGCCTCTGCGTCCGTGTAGAGGTCCCCCGGTGCACCGGCCGGGTGGGCATTGGGGTATCTGGCGGGGATGTAGTGTTTGTCCAGATCCTTGGCCGCCTCTACCACCTCCGGCGGGACATCACCCAACCCCTCCAGGAGGCCGACCACCGAGTGGCCCCAGGCCTCCGTCCCCATCGACTCGTGCACCGCCTTGACGGCCTTCTCGGCACCCTGTTGGGCAGCGAAGCAGGCCCATTCGTGGTGACCGCCCTCCCGAGCGCCACCGGCTGCCTCGAGGTCGAGCTCGGCCTGCCTGAGCCAGTCCCGCGGTCGCCGCATTGCCCGATTATCCCGCCGCGGCAGCCGCACGGCTCAAGCGCTCGGTGACGTCCACGAAGTCGTACAGGTGCTGTTCGTCGATGAACACGAAGGTCCGGTCGGGAAGCACGGCCAGGTCGGTGCCGAAGTAGCGGTTGAAGACCACCCGGAAGGAGTTGACCGGGCTGATGGTGGGCCAGAGGCCCTTGTCGGGGCCGGGCAGGTAGTAGGCGTTGAGGATGCTGGTCTTGACGAGAAGCTCCCGATCGGTGGCCGCACGCCAGTCGAAGTGCTCCACGTCCGACGCGTAGCGGTCGGGGAAGGGCCCCTCGTCGGCCTGCAGGATGACGATGGGGTCCTTCGCCTCCGGTCCCGCCAAGAGCAGCTCCACCAGCTCTTTGATCTGCCCGTTCAGGTATTCGAGCTGCTCGGCGAAGCTGCTTCCCCCTTCCTGGCGGCCCACAAAGTCCCCTTCGGCGTCGAACACGTAAGGGGGGTGGGGAAGCAGCACGTGGGCGACCACGAAGGTGGGAGGTCCGCCCTGCTGGGCGGCCAGTTTCTCCAGCTGCTCGAACTGGTGACGAGCAGCCTGATAGTGCAGCTCCCAGTCGTCGAGCTCGGTCTCTCCTCCCAGCGCCTCGATGAGGGTGGGAAGCACCGTCGAGTGGTAGAGCACGCTCGAGAACTCGGATCGAGACCCATAGGAGAGATTGGCGTCGGCGGAGGGCATGGTCTGGGTGGGGCCCCACCACGACCCCACGTGGACGAAGCGGTACCCCTGCTCCTGCAGGAAGCGAGCGGCAGCCGGGTTCTGCAGGGCCCGTATCACCGGCAGCCAGTCGTCCGACCCGGAGCCCACCCGCTCGGACAGCTCGTCCAGGTAGGTGAAGTTGAGCGATGAAGCCAGCGAGTGGTTGGTCTTTTGATAGTTGGCATGGCTCTGCGAGGCGACGTAGAAGCCTTGGTCCTCCAGCCAGCGCAAGAAGGGCCGGTTGTCGATGCCGTACTGCTCCTCCAGGGCCGGCTGGCCTCCATAGCGATCGAAGACCAGGTAGAAGATGTCCCGCTGCTGAGCCCGCGCAGCCGAGGGGCCCTGGTTGGCGGCGGCAGCCGCGGTGCCAGAGGCCACCAGGCCGGCGCCCCGCTCCAGGCCCAGCACGAGGAGAGAGGTGGCCACCAGGATCAGCGCGGCGCGGTTGAGGAGCCTGGTGAGGCGGGGAAGGCGTTCCCGGGCGCGGGCGGCCAGAAAGAGCACGAGGGCGGCCACCAGGCCCCAGACCACCAGCAGGACCGGGCGCCAGAAGACGCCGCTCGCCAGGTCCTGCAGCAGGCGGAGGACGTGCCCGAAGGAAAAAACCAGCAGCACCAGCGCCGAGACGGCCAGGGCCGCCCGCCGGTGGTCCCGCAACAGCAGGGTGCCGATCGCCGTCAAGAGGGCTGCCGCCCCCATCGCCAGGCCCAGCGGAGCCACCACCTGGCCGACCGGCACCTGGTCGGCGTTGACGGAGAACAAGAAGAGCACCGGGTAGGAGGCCAGCAGCAGGGCGTGCCAGGCGAGAGGTCTCACCCCCGGCCCCGCATCAGGTAGAGGACCCGCTCCGACTCCTTGATGGGCTCCTTGCGCTCCAGCCCAAAGTGGGCGGCGAACGCCTGCTCGAAGCCCTCCTGTGTGTAGTGGGGGAAGACGTCTTGGCGGCTGGCCAGCAGGAGCTCCACCTTGGGGTCGCTTTTGGGGACGAACTCCACGATCAGCCACTCTGCCAGGCGTCGGAAGAAGCCCGCCACCTCCGCCAGCGGCACGTTGTTGCCGATCGCCAGGTGGTGGACCAACGCCAGGGCCATCACCAGGTCCACCGGGCCCCGCTCCACCATCCCGGTCCGTTCCTCAGACGCCCACCCGAGGCCCGGGCTGGGGTTGGTGAGGTCCATGACCAGCGGCAGGAGGTGGACTTCGCCTTCCTCCACCACCCGGCGGTACATGATCTCTACGGAGGCCGGGTCGGCGTCGAAAGCCACGGTGGGAAAGCCGGCCGAGGAGGCGATGCGGCTGAACATGCCGGTGTTGGCCCCCAAGTCCCACACCGAGCGGGGCTCGACCTCGGCCAGGAACCCGCCCACCAGCTCCTGCTTGTGGGCCAGGCCGCCCGACGTGTAGCTGTCACCGGTGGCGTAGTAGTCGGCCCACTCCGAGGGTGCCGCCTTGGGGCGCAGCCGGCGCACCGCCGCCTCCAGGCTCTCTACCAGCCCCTGCAGGGCCCGGCGCCCGAAGCGCCCTTTTCCGCTCGCCGGGCGGTGGGCGTGGCGGCGCTGGGAGCGGGCGTGACCGTGCAGGTGGAGGAGCAGCGAGGGGCGCCACCTGGATCGCCAAGGAAGCAGCGGTGTGGCCAGGTCGAGCGGTACCCCGTCGGGATAGAGCCGCAGGAGCCGTCCCAGCCGCAGGTCGCGGTAGGCCATCAGCGCCAGCGGGGCCAGGAAGTGCTGACAGAACTGTCGATACGCCACCCAGGGCTGGCCCTCCGGCAGCCGCTCGAAGGAGAGGGTGTCGATGAGCACCGGGCGCCCGCCCCGGAACTGGATGTTGTAGGCGCTGGCATCCCGGAGCGACATGTCGTGCTCCAGGGCCAGCTTCTGCACGCAGAGCGTGGCAAGGGCCGCCTCCCGCAACTGGCTGAAGCACCACTCATAGGGATAGGAGATGAAGTCGATCCGCTCCGGCCGCAGCACCTTGTAGGCCTCGCCGGAGAGTGGCTGCGCCTGGTGGTCCTCCTGGTGAGGCACCAGCAGGCGGCGCTCGACCAGCGCCTGGTACAGCCCTGAGCGCAGCAGCTCCTCGTAGTCCCCGCGGTAGGCGTGGTTGACCTGGCGGTACAGCACGCCCTCCCGCAGGAAGACCTGCCCACTTGGATCCCGAAAGGACCCCGGGACCGGCCGGGCCATCAGGCCTTGCGCTGGAAGCGGCTGCTGACGAACTCCCGGATGCGGTGCCAGTAGGCCCGGGCGGTGACTGCACCGGCCAGCAGGAAGCCGATCAGGACCTGAAAGACGTAGCTACCCGACCCCGGATCGATGTAGGCGTGGGCGGGCGGAACGACCAGCAGCCAGAGGCCCAGGATCGAGGCGAGCGTCCAACCGACCGCCAAGACACGTGATCTCATCAGCCATCCCCTCTCTTGGAGCCTCCCAACCCAACCCTCTCCCCTTGGGGGAGGGAGGGGACCGGAGAGGGCGTCAGTGTACCGGCCGACCGTCGCTAGGGCTGCGGCCCATCACTGGAGGTCGGCCAGCAGCTGGTGATAGAAGCGCACCAGGTTGCCGCAGTCGTCCAGGCGCAGGCGCTCGTTGGTGCCGTGGATGCGCTGGCGGTCCTCGGGCACCAGACGGAAGGGAACGAAGCGGTAGACGTCCCCGGCCAGCTCCTGGTAGTGCCGGGAGTCGGTCATGCCGATGAGCGTCCAGGGAGCCACCACCGCATCCGGGAAGGCGCGGGAGATGGCTCGGGTCAGGACGCGGAAGGCGTCGGACTGGGTGCTCGACTGGGAAGCCGGCTCCACCGGCGGCAGGTCCGCCAGCAGCCCGATGGACACCCGGCGGTCGTCGACCACCCGCTCGACGTGCTCCAGCACGGAGGCGATGGAGTCGCCGGGGAGGATGCGGAAGTTGATGACGGCCCGGGCCCGCCGGGGGAGCACATTCTGCTTCACGCCACCCTCGATGATGGTGGCGGCGGTGGTGGTGCGAATCAGGGCTGCCGAGGTGGGGTTGGCCGAGAGGCGGCGCTCCAGGAACGGGCCGATCAGGCCGAAGTTACCGAAGAGCGGGCGCAGCCGAAGCGGCGCCGCCGGGGCGATGTGGGCGAAGAGCCCGCGCAGCGCCTCCACCCTGCTGGGCATCTGGTTGCCCTCTACCCGGGCCACCGCCGCAGCCACGATGCCCACCGCCGTCTGCGGCGGAGGGGCCGAGGAGTGCCCACCCTGGCCCTCGGCGGTCAGCTCCAAGCTCACGAACCCCTTCTCGCAGGTGCCCACCAGGGCCAGCGGCTTCCTCAGCCCGGGGATGAGGCCCTCCATCACGAAGCCTCCCTCGTCGAGGACGAACTCCAGCTCCACCCCCCGTGAGCGGAGCAGGTCGGCGATGACCCGGGCCCCCTGCAGGCCGCCCACTTCCTCGTCGTGGCCGAAGGCGAGGTAGACCGTGCGACTGGGACGGAACCCCTCCTGCACCAGGCGTTCCACGGCCTCGAAGATCCCCACCACGGCCGCCTTGTCGTCCATCGCCCCGCGGCCCCACAGGTACCCTTGGCCCCGTTGGGCGCCGAAGGGGGGATGCTCCCATTCGTCCTCGGTGCCCGGCTCGACCGGTACCACGTCCAGGTGGGCCATCAGCAGGACGGGCTTGCCATCCCCGTCGCCGCCCCGCCAGGTGTAGAGCAGGCTGTGCTCGGCCACCACCTCTTTTTCCAGCGTCCCGTGCGCCTTGGGATAGGTCGCCTCCAGCCACTCGTGAAGGTGGCGAAAGGCGGTGGCGTCGGGTGGGCGGCCGTCGTAGGAGACCGTCTCGACGCGAATCAGCTCCGCGAGGTGCTCGGCGACCACTTCGTCTCCCAGGCCCATGGGGCCGATGGGAGAAGGCTGAACCTGGGTGAGGCGGCGGGTGCGAGCCAGCCGCGCCATGCCGGCGGCGGCGGCCAGCCCACCGATCAGGGAGAGGCTCTTCAGCTTGACCATGGGGGCAGCCTAGAGGGAGGGGGGCCGGGACGCCCATCCGACGTAACCTACTTTCATGGTAGATTCATGGCATGCGAGTGACCATAGATAAGGCAGGCCGACTGGTAATCCCTAAAGCGCTGCGGGATGCAGTCGGGCTGGTTCCAGGGGGCGTGGAGCTGACCCGCGACGGCGCCGGAGTGCGCATCGAGCCTCTTGCTGGTCAAGGAACCAGCG
>JALYHC010000218.1 GCA_030776765.1 Actinomycetota bacterium
AACGAGCCAACAACCTCCGAGATCGGCTACCATACTTGCCAGCAGGGCGCACCCGCGCGGTGCGCCGGCGGTAGCAAGCCTTTCGATCGTCCTTCGTTACCACGCGAAGCGCCCGAAAGAGGGCCGACCACCACTTTGACGAAGGAGAAGCATTGACCATCACGACGACCAAGGCCGCCGACTTCGCGGCCCTCGGGGTGTCCCCCGGCCTCACCGAGGTCCTACGACGTAGGGGCATCACCGAGCCTTTCCCGATCCAGACCCTCACCCTCCCCGATGCCCTGGCCGGGCAGGACGTCTGCGGCCAGGCCAAGACCGGCTCCGGAAAGACGCTCGCCTTCGGCCTGGCGCTCCTTCAGCGGATCGGTCCCTCCGAGCCAAGCCGCCCGAGCGCCCTGGTGCTGGTCCCCACGCGGGAGCTGGCCCTGCAAGTGGCCGAGGAGCTCCGTCCGCTGGGAGAAGCCGTCGGCCTGCGAGTTCGGCCCATCTACGGGGCCGCGCCGATGGGCCCCCAGAAGGAGCAACTGCAGCGGGGTGTGGACGTGGTGGTGGCCACACCCGGTCGCCTCATCGACCTCTACGAACGGAGAGCCGTCGACCTGTCGAATGTCCGGGCCCTGGTCATCGATGAGGCAGACCGGATGTCGGACATGGGCTTTCTCCCCCAGGTGAAGTGGCTGCTTCGCACGATGCCCAAGGATCGTCAGACAATGCTGTACTCGGCGACCTTGGACTGGACGGTGGAGAAGGTGGTCCGCCATCACATGTCGCATCCGGTCCGGCACGAGGTGGTCTCCGACCGCATCACGGTAGACGAGATGGAGCACCGCTTCTTCCTGGTCCACCAGATGGACAAGGTTCCGGTGGCGGCCTCGATCCTTCGAGGAGCCGGGAAGACCCTTGTCTTCACCCGCACCAAGCGAGGAGCGGACCGTCTGGTCCGTGGGCTGCGGGAGGCAGGCATCGACGCGGGAGCCATCCACGGTGACTTGCGGCAGCGGGATCGGGAGCGGCGGTTGGCCGGGTTCGCCTCGGGAGAGATGGCGGTGCTGGTCGGGACCAACCTGGCCGGGCGTGGCTTGCACATCGAGGAGATCGACCTGGTGCTCCACTACGATCCTCCGGAGGACCACAAGGACTACCTGCACCGCTCCGGCCGCACCGCCAGGGCAGGAGCAGCCGGCATGGTCGCCACGCTCGTGCTGTGGGACCAGGAACGAGAGATCAAGGCGCTCCAGGAGCTGGTGGACCTCGACCAGCCGATCGTCAAAGTCTTCTCCAACGACCTCCGGCTGGGGGACCTGGCTTCCTTCGCACCCGGCCCCTCCCCAGTTCCGGTTCCCAGCCCGTAGTCACAAGTCGGCCAGGGTGACCACTCCTCCAGGAGATGGGGCTCGCACCGGCCAGGCTGGCAATCAGCCCGGTAAATACCGCCAAGATCGCTCCCCGAGACGATCCGCGCCCGCGCCTGCCAGCCCCTGAGCGAGGGAGAATCCCCTCCCCTCAGCCTTCCGGCATGCCGGCCAGAGCCAACAACGTGCCGATGGTGTCGGCCTCGGCCGCGGACTTGTCGGGCCGATAGCCCTTCACTCGGGCGAAGCGGAGCGCCACTCCGCCCGGATAGCGGGGACTTGGAAGGACACCGTCGAAGGCCACCTCGACGACCAGCTCCGGACGGACGAAGACCGTGGAGCGGGTACGGCGCTCCTCCAGCTCGAGCAGCTTGACCGTCTGCCAGGCGAGCATCTCGTCGGTCATCCCCTTGAAGGTCTTCCCCAGCATGACGAACCCTTCGCCGGCCGGGTCGCGGGCCCCTAGGTGCAGGTTGGAGAGCCACCCGGTGCGTCGGCCATGGCCCCACTCGGCGGCCAGCACCACCAGGTCCAGGGTGTGGGCCGGCTTCACCTTCAGCCAGGAGGCACCCCGCCGCCCCGCCTCGTAGCGAGAAGCGAGCGCCTTGACCATCACCCCCTCGTGGCCGAAGGAACGGGCTTCCTCGAGGAACCGCTCCGCCCCTTCCGGATCGGAGGTGGTGAGCCGGGGAACTCGAGAGGGTGAGGGAACGATCTCGTCGAGAAGCGCCAGACGCTCCCGCAGGGGGTGGTCGATGAGGTCTCTCCCCTCCAGGTGCAGGAGGTCGAAGAAGAAGGGCACCAGCGCCAGGGCGCCGGTCGGACGCTCATCGGTGCCGAAGCGGCTCATCGTCTCGTGAAAGGCATGAGGGCTCCCCTGGGAACCCAGGGCGAGCGCCTCGCCGTCCAGCACCAGGCGCCCGGGTGGGAGGCGGCGCACCGCCTCCCCCAGCTCGGGAAGTCGATCGGTGACGTCGTTGAGGTTGCGGGTGTACAGCCGCACCTGGGAGCCCGCCCGATGAGCCTGGATGCGGGCGCCGTCCAGCTTCCACTCCACCACGGCCTCTCCCACCGCTCCGAGGGCGGCAGCGATGGTGGAGGCGGTCTGGGCGAGCATGGGCTGGATCGGGCTCAGGACCTGGAGCCCGAAGCGTTCCAGACCCGGGGATCCTTCACTGATCGCCGAGAGGGCCACCGCCCCCAGATCGGCACGCACCATCAGTGCCCGCCGGACCTGGGAGGAGGAGACTTGGGCCGCCCGGGCGATCGCCTCGGCCATGATCCCCCGCAAGGCTCCCTGGCGCAGCTCACCGATCAGCAGGCGGCGTAGGAAGTCCTGCTCGGTGCCCGTGGCCCGCCCCATCAGCTCGACCAGAAGCCGGCGCCGCGCCGGCTGGGAGCCCGGTCCGGTGGTCGTCACGATCCGGGCCAGCACCGCGTCGACCTCGCCCAGGGTCAGAGTGGGGTTGGCGGCCGGAGGCTGCTCCACCCCGTAGACGGTGGCATAGCCCACCCCGATCTTGCCCTGACGGGGCTCCCCGGAGAGGAAGGCCACCGCCACCGGGATCTCCTCGGGTTGGAGGCGCCCCAGCAAACCGGCCACGCCGTCGATCTTGCCGGAGCGAGCCCGGGTGGCGGCGACTTCCTGGGAGGTGCTGACCAGCGCGGCGAGCAGCATCGAGCAGTCACGCTACCTACCCGGCGAAAGATGCACGGCCGCCGCCTATCTCTGAACCCGCAGTCTTGGCCGCCGAGCGGCTTTCAGCACCCGCAGCGCATTGAGGGTGATCATCTCGTTGGGCCCCGAGCGGCCCCAGTCGACCACCTCCACGTTTCCCCCGGCCGAACCCGGAGGGCTCCACCAGTAACCCCCCGGTCGCCACCGCCCGTCCCTGAGCCGGCGGCGTTCGAGCACCTCGATGGCGTCGGCCGCCCCTGAGTCTCCGGCCAGCCCCATTCGGGAGAGAATCAGCAGCGCCTGCAGCAGGTCGTAGTGCCAGTAGGGCGGGTAGTGGAGGGCCAGCCAGGAGCGGTGCACCACCTCCCCGGTGCGGACGGAGCGAAACAGCCGATGCTCGAGGAAGAGCCGGGCGGTGCGGTGGGCGGCCTCCACCGCCCTCGACTCGCCACTGGCCTGCCCGAACTCGTAGAGGCCCCAGCAGGCAGGGAGGGACTCGTGGAAGGAGGAGCGGCGGCCGCTGGCCCGCACGTCGCAGTTCCATCCCCCATCCGGCCATTGCCACTCCACCAGCGACTCTGCCAGGAGCTGCACCCGCCGGTCACCGGCCAGCCCCAGGCGAGAGCAGACCGCCAGGGCGTTCCCCTCCTGAGAGGCGCAGCGGCGGACCAGCCCGTCGATGGTGGGAATCCGAGCGGTGCTGGTAGGAGGTCAGCCAATCGAGGACCGTCTGGGTCGCACGGACCGCTCGGGGTTCCCCCTGGGGCACGGAAAGCTCCACCAAGGAGACGAGGCGCCAGTGGGCCCCGGTCCACTTCCGGTAGGGATGCACTCCGAATCCCCCGTCGGAGCGCTGTCCGGCCAGCAGCGTCGCCACCTTTGGCCCCTCGAGGATCCGCTGGCTCTCCTGGGCGGTCTCTTCGCCGAGCAGATCCCGACGGGCCAGGAATCGGATGGCCGGCTCCTCCGAGACCAGCAGCCAATCGAATGCGGTGTGGTTGAGATCCACCACGGTGCGCTCAATTCTGCCCCAAAGGGTCACTGGTGGAATGTGGGCACAGGGAACCGGGACTTGATCAGCCCACCACCGCGTAGAGCTGCCAGCGCTCACGGAACCCCTTGAGCTCATACTCCCCCCGGCTTTCGAACCGCAGGCTCGAGCCGGCCACCAGGTCCCGCACCGTCCGGGACACCCGGACCTCTCCCGGTTAGGCGGCCGCGGCGATCCTCGCCCCCAGATGCACGGCGATCCCGGCCACGTCCGCGCCGCGGCGCTCGACCTCCCCGATGTGAAGACCCACTCTCACATCCAACTCCAATCTGGCCAGCCCATCCCGGATCTCGAGGGCGCCACGGGCCGCTCGGGTGGGGCTGGGGAACTGGGCCAGGATTCCGTCACCCGAGGTGGATATCTCCCCCCCTCCATGGCTGGTGGTCGAGGCTCGCACGCTCCCATAGAAGGTCTCGATCAGGTCCCGCCAGCGCCGGTCGCCCAGCTCGGCTGCCTTGATCGTCGAGTCGACGATGTCCACGAACGCCACCGTGGCCAGCACCCGGTCAACCGTGGCACCAGGAGCGGCGCCGGTGACAAAGCACTCCACCTCGGCCAGGAGAGGCCCGGTGTCGCCGAAGAACGGCACGTGGTCCTCGCCGGGCAGCTCGACCATGCTGGCCCCGGGAATCCCATCCCCCAGGGCTCGTCCTCCGTCCACGCGGACGTTGGGGTCGTCGACGCAGGTGCAGCACCAGGGTGGGAACGGGGATCGACGCGAGGTCAGTGAGGTTGGCCTCAGCAGGCCGACGAACAGGACGGCCGGGGCCGAGAGACCGGCCGCGGCCCCAAAACCCCCTAGTGTCCGGTGGTCGAGACTCAGGGAGCTGGCCTCCATGGTCGAGTCCCAAGGAAGGTCCGCGGAAGAGCTGACCGGACGAGGTGGGCCGGCGGAGGCACACGCTCCTCCTCGGGTACCCAACTTGGGGTCACGACCCCTGGGGCAGACGGGACTGGAGGTCACCCGGCTGGGTCTCGGCCTGGCCGCGGTGGGGCGGCCCGCATACCTCAACCTCGGCCGCTCGAGGGACCTCGGCCCCGACCGGGGCGTGGCCCGTCTGGAGCAGCGAACCCACCGACTATTGGATGCCGCCTGGAGGGCCGGGGTCCGCTACGTCGACACCGCCCGTTCCTACGGGAGGGCCGAGGCGTTCCTCTCCTCCTGGCTCCGACAACGGGGGCTGGCCGCGGGGGCGCTCACCGTCGGCACCAAGTGGGGGTACGAGTACGTAGGCGGATGGCAGGTCCACGCCGAGGTGCATGAGATCAAGGACCACTCCCTGGGTATGCTCCGGCGCCAGGTGGCCGAGAGCCGGGAGCTCCTCGGGGATCATCTCGCCCTCCTCCAGATCCACTCCGCCACACCAGAGACCGGGGTGCTCGAGGATCGCCGGGTACTGGAGGAGCTGGGGGAGGTGCGTGCCCAGGGCCTGGTGATCGGGCTGACGGTGAGTGGACCCACCCAGGCGGAAACGGTCCGCCGGGCGCTCGAGGCGCAGGTCGACGGAGAGAACCCCTTCCAGTGCGTGCAAGCCACCTGGAACCTGCTGGAGCGGTCAACCGGTGATGCCCTGGCCGAAGCCCACGCCGCGGGGTGGGGGGTGATCGTCAAGGAGGCGCTGGCCAACGGACGGCTGGCGGTGCCGGCCCGAGTGCCGTGGCTCCTGGCGTCGCTTGCCGATCGCCATCGGCTCGGCCTCGACGCGGTGGCGCTGGCGGTAGTGCTCGGCCAGCC
>JALYHC010000219.1 GCA_030776765.1 Actinomycetota bacterium
TCGCCCACCGCCTCATCCGGCTGGCCGGCCTGGTGCCGGGCCGGGACATCGAGGTGAGGGTGGCGGGGATGCGGCCCGGGGAGAAGCTCGAGGAGGAGCTGGCGCACGGCGAGCTGCTCGCCAGCCCCCACCCGAAGATCAAGGTGGCCGCGGCGAGCTTCCCGGGCCCGGTCACCCTGTACGAGTCGATCGAGGTGCTCGGTGATCTGGTCGAGCAGGGCGAGGACGGCGAGCTGCGGGAGATGCTGCACGCCCTCGCCTGGCGTGACTGGGACCGGGACGAGTTTCTCGACCTCCGGGCTATGGTGGAGGCTTCACAATGGACCTGAACCGATTCCAACGCATACTGGCCACTCGCTGGTGGGTGCTGCTGGGCGTGGCCCTGGTGGCGGCCTGGGTGGCCGGCAACTTCACCGAGGTGCGCAACCGGCAGATGCCCGAGCGCGAGGCGCTGGCCTCCATCACCTTCTTCCGTCAGTTCGACGACATCACCGGCGCAGCACTGGAAGAGCGCCTCACCGAGGCGGAGACCCTGGCCACGGAGGTGAACGCCGACCTCCTATCGGCCCGGGTCGATCCCCTGGCCCCCTGGAGCATCGCCGAGATCGCCGTTGACGACCAGGGCAACCACCTGCAGTTCATCGGCCGAGGGGAGACCGACGCCGAGGCAGAGGCGATAGCCACCCGGATGCGGCAAAACTTCCTGGACTCGGGCTTCTTGGAGGACACCGAGGAGCTGGAGAGCCGCCTGCAAGCCATCAACGCCCGCCTGGCCGAGCTGAAGGTGCTGGTCGACCAGCTCGAGGTGCCCCCGCTCACCACCGAGCAGCGGGTGCGGGCCGCAGTGCTCAACACGGAGATCGAGGCGTTGCGCGGCCACTACGGGGCGCTCTCGCTCGCCCTGGTGCAGCCGCCCGACATAGGGGAGTTGGCCGACCGGACGCCGGAGAGCATCGAGGCCGAGCGGGAGGCGGTGCGGGCCCGCCTGGTCCAGTTGGAGACGGAGCGGGCCTCCATCGTCGCCCCTCAGGAACAGGAGGAGACCCAGGAGGCGGTGGTCTACCAGCTGCAGTACGAGCAGCTGCAGGAGGTGTACCGGGAGCTGTTCTTGCGCCGGCTGCAGCTCGAGTCCGAGATCAACGAGGTGGTGGCCTACGCCGCCAACCTGGAGCCGGTGCCGCCCATCTTCCAGCAGGCCTTGGGACTGTTGGCCGGCCTGCTGGTCGGCATCGTCGGCCTGGTGGTGGCCGATCGGGTGCGCCGGCCCCTGTGGTCGCCCACCGAGGTGGAGGGCCTGGGGGTCCTCGCCGAGCTCCCGCCGCGGGGGCTGCGGGTTCCTCCCGACCGTCCCTGGTACCTGGCCGTCCCTGCCAATGCCCGCAAGGCCGGGATCCAGACGCTGCGGGCCACCGTGGAGGGCCTCTGGGGGCCGGAGGGAGCCACGCTGGGCATCTGCGGCATCGGGGCGCAGGCGGAGGACGTCCAGGAGCTGGCCGCCGACCTGGCCACCAGCATGACCACGTCCGCCCACTCCGTCCTGCTGGTCGACGCGGGCCTCGACCATCCCAGCATCCCCATGGAGTTCGGCTCCGGTCAGCCGACGCTTTCCAACCTGCTGCGGATGCCGGTGAAGGACGTGCACGCTGCCAAGGCCACCATCAAGCAGCTGCTCCTCGAGGCGGCGGAGGTGGCGCCGGGGCTCGTCTCGCTGCCGGCGGGAGCCGGGGCGGCCGACCCGGCCGACATCATGGCCGGGCACCAGCTGGCGCTGGTGTTGGAGGCGGCCAAGGAGATCTTCGACGCGGTCATCGTGGCCGGCACCGACGTCAACCATCCCATCACCCACGTGCTGTCGCAGCGTGTCGATGCCATGCTGCTGCTCGGTGCGGCAGGGCACACCACCGTCAGCTCGCTGGAGTTCGAGTTCCGCGAGCTGGCCAACCGCCGCGCCCGCCTGCTGGGGCTGGTGCTGCTCACCAAGTCGCCCAGCCGCCTCCGGCGAGTGCTCTCCGCCCTCATGTCCGGCCGGGGTGGCCGTGATCGGGGAGAGGAGCCGCCGGCACCCCCTCGGCAGCCGGAGTCCTCGCCCAGGGCGCGCGAGCTGGCCGGGGCCAGGTCCCGGCAGGGGGCGGAGCTCGAGGAGTGAGGCGCCTGGACGTGCCCGGTGCTCCCGCGAGCACCGGGAGCCCTCTTCCGCCTGCGCTCGAGCGCGCCGGCAGCGCTGCGGCCCGCCGGGCGCTGTGGAGAGCGGCCAAGGGGACGTTCGCAGTGGCCGACCTGGCGCTGGGGGAGTGGCCCGGCCCCCGTCTGGTCATCTACCACCGGGTGACCTCCGGGCTGGGGAGGGAGATGGAGCTCCCCTTCGAGTTCTTCCGCCGCCAGCTTGATTGGTTGCTGGAGCACGGGGAGATCGTCGATCTGGAGAGCGCCCTCGAGCGGCGCCACCGGCCGGAGTCGAGGCGCTGCTACGTGCTCACCTTCGATGATGGCTACGAGGACCTGCACCGGCTGGCTTTCCCTCTTCTGCGCCAGCGCCGGGTTCCCTTCGTGCTCTACCTGACCACCGAGCCGGTCACCAGCGGCCGCCACTTGGGGCAGGGGGGCGAGCCGGTCTCCTGGGACCAGGTGCGGGAGATGCTGGAGAGCGGTCTCATGACGCTGGGTGCCCATACGCACCTTCACCAAGACCTGCGAGGCAGGGAAGCGGGAGAGGTCGCCGCCGACCTCGACCAGTCCAATGAGCTCATCGAGCGGCACACCGGCGTCCGGCCCCTCCACTTCGCCTACCCCAAGGGTTACTGGGACCCGGTAGCGGAGGTAGAGGTTCGTAAGCGATACCAGACGGCGGTCCTCGGAGCCGGCCGGCCCATCACCGCCATCAGTGACTTGCACCGCCTCCATCGCCTGCCGGTGCAGCGCAGCGATGAGCTCTTCTTCTTCCGGCGCAAGATGGTGGGCGGCATGCGGCTGGAAGAGCGGGTGAGGAGCAGCCTCAAGGGCTATCGCCACCCACCACGCTGACACGGACGATCTCGAGGGGGCGGGAGGATGAAGCGAACCTTAGGTTCCAGTGGCTCGCCACGAACCACTATTGCCTCAAGAATGGGATTGCGGCGCTCCACTGGCACGATCGTTCTCTTGACGCTGCTCCTGGCGCTGGGGGCCTGCCTTGGCGGAACGGTGACGCTGGAGGGGACGGAAGACCCTGCGGCCCGGCAGGCGGGGGCAGGTGAAGACCCCCACCCCAGCCCTCCCCCGCAAGCGGGGGAGGGAGAAGACCCGCGAGCGGGGGAGGGAGAAGAGCCCCCGGCCACGGAAGCGGGAGAGGGAGAAGAGCTCGCCGGCTGTTGGTCGGCTCCCATAGAGGCGGGATCGGGGCCGGGACCGGTCGCCTGGGAGAACGTCACCCGGGCCGCCGGGCTGTGGGAGCCCCTGCTGGGCATGCGGGGGCATGCCCTGGCCTGGGGAGACGTGGACGGCGACGGCTGGGCCGACGTGTTCGTAGGCACCTTCGCCGATGAGCCCACAGAGGACTATCAGCAGCGTGGGGCCGAAGGCCCCGCCCCGGACCGGTTGCTGCTCGGCGGCCCCGACGGGTTCGTGGTCGACGAGAGCTTCCCCACGGAGTTGGGCAGGACCAGCGGGGCGGCCTTCGCCGACCTGGACGGGGACGCCGATCTCGACCTGGTGGTGGCGCGCAATTCCCGGGACCGCTATCAGGGGCCGGGCACCCAGGTGCTCCGCAACCACCAGGGTGCCTTCGAGGTGGCCTCCGTCTTGTCGTCCGAGCTGGGGGCGCGCTCGGTGGGCGTCCTCGACTACGACGGTGACGGCCTCCTGGACCTGTTCATTGCCGAGGACCGGTGGACGGGTGGGTCGAGCGTGCTGCTGCGCAACGAGGGCGAGCTGCGCTTCCGCGACGTCACCCGAGCGGCCGGGCTGCCGGCCGACGTGGACGGCCTGGGAGTGGGGGTGGCCGACCTCACCGGCGACCGATGGCCCGACCTGTTCGTGGCCGGCTCCAACCGGCTGTTCGTCAACTCCGGCGAGGCCTCGTTCCGGGAAGCGGATTCCTCGGTCTTTTCTTGGGAGACCTATGGGGACGAAGACGACGTGGCTGGGGTAGCCATCGCCGACCTCAACCGCGATGGGCTGCCCGACATCGTGCTGGGACAGCACTACAACAGCACCGTCGACGACGACCTCCGGGTTCCCGTCCGCCTCTATCTCCATCAGGGCGTGGCGGGCGGGTCGCCCCAATTCGAAGATGTCACCGAGGAGGCGGGCTTGCCCGGCCTGCCCACCAAGGCCCCTCACGTGGAGGTGGGCGACTTCGACAACGACGGCTGGCCCGATATCCTCACCACCGCCTCCGCCGAGGGGGGAACCCTCCCGGCCATCTTCCGGCACCTGGGGACCAGTGGCGGCCTGCCCAGCTTCGCCACCCCCGAGGGTCTGGGAGCGGAGCAGTACTGGGTGACGGCGGGGAGCTCGGACGTCGATCACGACGGTCGGCTGGACGTGATGCTGGTCGAGTGGGAGCCCGGCAGGCCCACCTTGCTGCTCGGGAACGATACGCTGGCAGGGCACTGGCTCTCCTTGGAGCCGGGGGCGATCGGGGCGGTGGTGGAGGTCTATGAGGAGGGCATGCTCGGCGACCCGGGGGCGCTGCTGGGGAGCCGCCAGGTGGTGGCCAGCCATGGCTACGGCTCGGGATCCCTCGCGAGCGCCCACTTCGGGCTGGGAGGCCTGACCGAGGTGGACGTCCGGGTGAGCTTCCCCCACGGCGCCGCCGGTGGAGGCGACCCTCTGGAGCTCTCCAGCCTGGGAGCGGACCAGAGGCTCAGCCTGCCCGGGAACTGCCCACCCGACCAAGGAGCGGGCTAGGTGCGGGGCCGC
>JALYHC010000220.1 GCA_030776765.1 Actinomycetota bacterium
GGCCACTGCCCGTCATACGTGCAGGGCTCGGCCCAAGCCTGCCACCACTTCTCCGTCTGCTCCAAAGCCGCCAAGCCGTCGATGGGCGCCGGCGCCGATTCATAGGACGGGTGCCAGGAGAGCACCAGCGGGACGCGCTGGCCCTCGGCGACGGTGAACTCGCCGGTGACTTCGCTGTCCTCGTGGAGGAGCTCCACCGGAGCTTGGAGGCGGATGGCGTCGGGACCGGCCACCGCGAGCAGGCCTCCCTCAATGGGGTGGACCCATGGGACGGCGGCCCCATAATCGAAGCGCAGCGTGAGGTGGGTTCGCATGGGCACCCGTCCTCGCAAGCCCTCGACGACCCGCACCAGGTCCGGTTGCCGGGCCCGGGGAGGCATGAGGTCCACCACCCGGACGCTTCCCGACTCGTCCTCGAACTCTGTCTCGAGGATCAGCGTCTCATCTCGATACCGCCGTCTGACGCTCGATGCGCCGCTTGCCGGGCCCAGCAGCCAGCGACCGTGAGACTGGTCTCCCAGAAGGGCCGCCAAGCACGCCCCCGAGTCGAAGCGCGGCAGGCAGAGCCAGTCGATGGACCCCTGCCGGCTCACCAGGGCGCCGGTCTCGGTATCGCCGATGAACCCGTAATCCTCGATCGGCGTGGACATGAACGAATGATCACCCAGGAGTAGATGGTGCCCAACAGCGCCAGCTTCCTCCACTGGCCCATCTCCTGTCTCACCCACCGGGTAGTATCGGATATCGCGAGAACGGGAAGGGTCATGCGAGCCATCTGGAAGGGCGCCATCAGCTTCGGGCTGGTCACCATCCCGGTCGGCCTCTACAGCGCCACCGAGAACAAGGCCCCCAAGTTCAAGCTGCTGCACGCCAAGGACCACGGTCCCATCAAGTACAAGCGCACCTGCGAGACCTGCCAGGAGGAGGTCGCCTGGGAGGACATCGTGCGCGGCTACCAGGTGGACAAGGGGCGCTACGCCATCTTCAGTGAGGAGGAACTGGAGGCGGCCTCCCCCGCCCTGGCCAAGACGGTAGACGTGGTGCAGTTCGTCGAGTCCGAGGAGATCGACCCCATCTACTACCGGTCCTCCTACTACCTGGCCCCTGAGAAGAGCGGTGTCAAGGCCTATCAGATCTTCCAGGAAGCACTCTTCGACAAGAGGCGGGTGGGGCTGGCCAAGGTGGCCATCCGGGACCGGGAGTACCTGGCCACGCTGCGGGCCGGCGAGGGCGTGCTGGTGCTGGAGACGATGTTCTGGCCGGACGAGATACGGGAGCCGGTCTTCGAGGAGCTGGGAGGCAGGGTGGAGGTGCGCCCCCAGGAGGTGGACATGGCGGGCCAGATCATCGACAACCTCACCTCGCCCTTCAAGCCCGACGAGTGGCACGACACCTCGCGGGAGTCGATCGAGGAGCTGGCCCAGCGCAAGATCGAAGGCGAGGAGATCGTCGCCCCGCAGGTGGAGGAGCCACCCAAGGTGGTCGACCTGCTCGACGCCCTCAAGGCCAGCGTCGAGGCCACCAAGAAGCAGGCGGCCGGCTAGCAGCCGCAGCCCCTACGGGCCCTCGTTCTCCCAGGTCATGCTGCCCACCGGGTCGTCGGTGAAGCCCTTGAAAGAAGGCGCCCGCAGCTTCCCCGCCGAGGTCCACTCCTTGAACTCCACCATGGCCACCAGCTGCGGCTCCACGAAGTTGGCCCTCTTGGGGAAGAGGGGGTCACCGGGATGGAAGGGGGAGCTTCGGCGCCCCAGCTCCTCGAGAGTCCGGCGGATCACCACCAGCGTGGGCTGGTCGAACCCGGTCCCCACCGCACCGACGAAGCGCAACAGCTCGCCCTCCCACAGCCCCAGCAGCAGGGCCCCGAAGGTGCCCGCCCGTCCTCCCTCTCCGGGGGTGTAGCCGGCCACCACCGCCCGGGTGGTCTTCACGCCCGAAAGCTTCCGCCACTCAGAGGAGCGGACGCCCGAGCGGTAGGGCGACGCCAGGCGCTTGGCCACCACCCCCTCCAGGCCCCTGGCGGTGGCAGCGTGAAAGAAGGCTTCCCCATCTCCCGGGACCGCCACAGACCGCACGCAGGGGAGCTCGAGCGGCAGCTCGTCCAGGCGTTCCCGCCGCAGCTCGAGCGGCAAAGCGGCCACCTCCTCCCCGTCGTAGAGCAGGTCGAAGACCAGGTAGCTGATCGGGACCGCCCGGGCCTGGGTGGAGATACGAAGTGGGCCGGTGAGGTTCATGCGGCTCTGCAGGGCCTGGAAGGAAGGCCGCCCCCCCTCGTCGAAGGCCACCACCTCTCCGTCCAGCACGCAGGAGCGAGGGGCGGTGAAGCGGGCCAGCTCCGGGTAGATGGCGGTCACGTCGCGTCCCCGCCGGCTGCGCAGCTCCACCTTCTCCCCGTCCCAGTAGAGCAGCACCCTCACCCCATCCCACTTCACCTCGAACGACCACTCGGGATCGGAGAAGGGCCTTGGCCAGGTGGTGGCCAGCATGGGCTGATAGCGAGGCAGGGTCACGACTCCCCGCGTTCCTTGCCCAGCCTCAAGCGGTGCTCCTTTCCCCGTGGGACCGTGGACGAACCAGAAACCGCTTGTCTCCGCTCGGCCGGATGAGTAAGGTTGGTCCGGCATGGGGCGTATCTATTTGCCCTACTTTGTGAACAAAATCACAAGCGACGAGATGGCAGAGAGCAGGAGAACCGCAGTGCTCACCATGACCGACTGGCGCCAGTTGTCCGCCTGTCGAGACTCGGATCCCAACATCTTCTTCCCGGTGGGGACCACCGGACCGGCCCTCGACCAGATCGAGGCCGCCAAGGCGATCTGCGCCCAGTGCACGGTTCAGGAGGAGTGCTTGCGGTACGCCCTCGAGACCAACCAGGAGGCGGGCGTGTGGGGCGGGTTTGGCGAGGACGAACGGCGCCGGCTGCGCAAGCGCTGGCTGGCCGAGCGCCGGCGACGCGCCAGCTAGGAGGGGCAGGTGGGCTTTCCCTACGGCTGGTCGGCCCTCCCGAAGCCAACCCAGCGCGGCTTCTCGGGTTCCACCTCCAGGTAGCCCAGCTTGCTGAGCGGCACCACCACCGTTCGGCCGTCCAGATCTTTGAACGTCAGCAGGTGCTGATCGTCGGCAAAGGCTCGCTGGACCTCGGCGATCAGCTCGGAGGGCTCGTCCACCTCCACTTCGATCGCCTTGGGGGCGTCGGTGACACCTATGCGCACCCGCACGTCCAACTCCTCCTCACTTGATCACCAGCTCGGGATGGGTACGCACGCGGGGCCGGCGGGCGAGTACTTCGGCGGCCAGCTTGAGGAAGGCCTCGGCCGCCTCTGAATCGGGGGCCGCCTCCGTGAACGGCTTGCCCTCGTCGGCTCCCGAGCGCATCGCCGGCACGAGCGGGATCTGAGCCAACAGGGGGACATCCAGCTCCTCGGCCAGCAGGGCGCCGCCGCCTTCGCCGAAGAGGTTGTAGCGGGTGCCGTCGTCTCCCCGGAACCAGGACATGTTCTCCACCACTCCCAGCACCTCCTGGTTGACCTTCTCCGCCATGAGGGCCGCCCGCCGGGCCACCCGCTGGGCGGTTGGTTGGGGGGTGGTGACGATGATCGCCTCGGCGCGGGGAAGGAACTGCGAAAGGGAGATGGCCACGTCGCCGGTGCCGGGAGGCATGTCGACCAGGAGGAAGTCGGGCTGGTCCCAGAAGACGTCGACCAGGAACTGCTCCACCGCCTTGTGCAGCATCGGGCCCCGCCAGATCACCGCCTGGTCGGCGTCCACGAAGAAGTCCATGGAGACCACCCGCACCCCGTGGGCCTCGACGGGCAGCAGCATCTTGCCCAGCACCGCCGGGGAACCCTGCACTCCCAGCATCTTGGGGATGGAGAACCCCCAGACGTCGGCGTCGATCACCCCCACGCTGTGGCCCTCCCGGACCAGGGCCACCGCCAGGTTGGCCGTCACCGAAGACTTGCCCACTCCCCCCTTGCCGCTGCCCACCGCCAGCACTCGGGTGGGCGAACCGGGCTTGCCGATGTCGATCTCCCGCCCATCTCCCCGAATTTGGTGCGCCACCCGGAGTCGGTCCTGCTCGGGCATCACGTCGTAGTAGACCTCCACCTCCCCCACCCCCGGCACCGACCGGGCGGCCGCCGACACGGCGTGGGCCAGGTCGTCCTTTCCGGGATGGTCGGGCACCGGAAGCGAGATGACGGCCCGCACCCGGCCGCCCCGGCGCACCCGGAGCTCTCGCAGCATGCCCAACTGGCCCAACGGACGGTGCAGCTGGGGATCCTCTACCTGCTCGATGGCAGCTCGAAGTGCCGGTTGGTCCACCATGGGCTCTTCCTACCCGCGTAGGGTTTAGAACGGTCGCTCTCACTATACTGAGCGTGGCTGCCAAGCCTTTCCACGCCGGGACGGTGGCACGATGGCCCCACCATGGTGATAGACGGAAGCGACCTCGATCGCACAATCCGCGAGCTGTCGGCCTCCCTGGGCGACGCCACTCGCCGGGGCATCTACCTCTCGGTGCAGCAAGCCCCGGAACCGGTCACGGTCTCCCAGATCGCCGAGCTCTTCCAGATCCATCCCAACGTGGCCCGGCACCACCTCGACCGGCTGGCCACCGACGGCTACTTGCAGATCACCCGCCGGCGCACCTCGGGGAGGAGGGGGCCCGGCGCCGGCCGACCGGCCAAGTGCTACGAGGCTACGGACAAGCCGATCGAGCTCCACTTCCCGCCCCGGCGCTTCGACCTGCTGGCCGAGCTGCTCGTCCGGGTGGTCGAGCACCTGGCGCCGCAGGCAGCCTCGGAGGTGGCCGAGCAGGTGGGCCGGGAGTACGGCCTCCAGCTCGCCGGGGAGATGTCGCTCGGTGAGGAAGCGAGCTTCGAGGCGGCCCTGCAGGCGGCGGCCGGGGCCATGACCTCGGTGGGCTTCGCCAGCGATGCCGATCCCAAGCGGCGCATCATCAGGACCAACCACTGCCCCTTCGGTCAGGCCGCGCTCGACCACCCGACGGTGATCTGCTCGCTGGACCAGGGGATCCGTCGAGGCCTGATGGAGGGCTTCCACCAAGGGGCGCAACCGGTGACTACTCCGCGCCATCCACCCCAGCAAGCCTGCGTCACCCAGCTCTGACCGGCATGCGCAAAGCCCTCATGGTGCTCTTCGGCCTGGGCGGGGCGGCCCTGGTGATCGGCTTGGCCATGGGGCGAGTCCCAGCCTCGGAAGCGCCCACCCAACCCACCTTCGGCACGCTCGGCCTGTCCATGGAAGTGCCGCAGGAGGCGGCCGACTTCGAGGTGACCCTGCTGGACGGCAGTGAGTTCTCGCTCGCTCGTCACCTGGCCAGCGACGGGCGTCCGGTCTTCCTCAACTTCTGGGCGTCGTGGTGCTTCCCCTGCCGGGAGGAGATGCCGGCCATCGACCAGGCGGCTGCCGACCACCCCCAGGTGCTGTTCCTGGGGATAGCAGTGGAAGACGATCCCTCCGCCGCCCGCGCCTTCGCCGAGGAGGTGGCGGTCGACTACCCGCTGGCCATCGACGAGGCGGGCACGGTCGCCGCCCGCTACCCCTTTTTCGGACTGCCCACCAGCTGGTTGATCGACTCAGAGGGTCGCATCGTGCGGCAGGTGTCGGGAGCCGTCAGCCTGGAGGTCATCGAACAGCTCATCGCCGAGGACTTCGGGAACTGACCTCACCACGGTAAACCTTCCTCCATATAGCGGAGCAGGCGACCCGATCCGACACCGGTGTGGCGGCCCCGGTCGTAGGCCAGCCGACCGTTGACCACCACCCACTGCACGCCGACCGGCTGGCGCTTGGGATCGTCATAGGTGGCCGTGTCTCTCACCGTGTCGGCGTCGAACACGACCAGGTCCGCCCAGGTCCCCTCGATCAGGCGGCCTCGGCCGGCCAACCCGAACCGGTCGGCGGCCAGGCTGGTCATGCGTCGGACCGCCTCCTCCAGCCCGATCACCTGCCTCCGTCGGACATACTCGGCGAAGATTCGGGGGAACGTGCCGAACAGGCGGGGGTGAGGGAAACCCTGCAGGAGAGGGATACCGTCGGAGCCCACCATCATCAGCGGGTGGCGGAGGTTGGTGACGAGATCATCCTCCGACATGCCGTAGCTGATCGAGATGGTCCGGTCTCCATCAGTCCCCGAGAGGATGCGCCGCACCAGGTCTGCCATCCCCACCCCCTCAGCTGAGAGGAGATCGACGAGCATACGGCCCTGGTACTCCGGATAGGGGGGGCAGCTGGCCACACGGGTCCGCTTGGCCCACTCTTCGGAGACGTCGTCCGGGTCGACGTATTCGACCATAGGACCACTGCTGGCCGTGTAGGGGTAGAAGTCCAGGGTCACCGCCGCTCCGGCGGCATTGGCCTGGTCGACTTTGGCCAAAGAGTCGGCCACCTTGCCCCAGTTGGACTCGCCTGCGGCCTTGTGGTGGGAGATATGCACCGGCAGGCCCGCTTCCCGGCCGATCGCCATCGCTTCGTCCAGCGCCTCGAGCAGGTAATCACCCTCGTTGCGCAGGTGGGTGGCGTAGATGCCCCCGCGCTCGGCGGCGGGCCGGGCCAGCTCGATGATCTCTTCGGTCTCGCTCCACTTACCGGGGGTGTAGATGAGTCCGCTCGAGAAGCCGCAGGCGCCCTGCTCCATTGCTCGCTCCACCTGGCTTCGCATGGCGTCCAGCTGTCGAGCGGTGGGAGGCCCTTGCCCGGCAGGCCCCATGGTGATGGTACGGATGGTGTTGTGGCCGATGAGGGCAATGGCATTGCAGGCGAACGGCCGGGCGGCAATGGCCCGCCGAAAGCCACCGAGATCTTGCCAGTCTGCTCGGGCCACCGACTCGATGTCTTCGCGCCCCGTGGCCGGGAACCCGCTGAAGCCGCAGTTGCCGATGACCAGACTGGTGCAGCCCTGAGCCACCTTGAACTCCAGGCCCGGATGGCGCACCAGGGCAGCGTCGTCGTGGGTGTGTGTGTCGATGAAGCCGGGCGCACAGACCAGGTGGCCGCCTCCGTCGAGCTCGCTCGCGCCGACGGCCACGCCTCCGGCAGGGCGGCCGACGGCGGAGATGCGGCCTTCTTTCACCGCCACATCTCCTTCTCTTGCAGGCGCCCCGGTGCCATCGACGATCCGGACGTCACGGATGATGAGGTCGTAACGAATGGCTACCGCCCCCTCCACTGGGGCGGGCGCTTCTCCAAGAAGGCGCGGACGCCCTCCTCGGCGTCTTCCGTCATCGCCACCTCGGTCAGGCCGGCCTGCAGCACGTCGAGCGCCTCATCGAAGTCGAGGTCCTGCACGCGGTAGAAGGTGTCCCGGCCCAGCCGCAGGGTCACCGCACTCTTGGCGGCCAGGGTCTCCACGACCTCGTCCACCGCCGCGTCCAGTTCCTGGGCGGGGACCACCTTGGTGACCAGTCCTAAGTCGCGCGCCTCGTGGGCGGTGATGAGCCGTCCGGTCATCATCAGCTCGAGGGCCGCTTTGTGCGGCATGCAGCGCTGCAGCACGGCGGTGATCATCATCGGCCACAGCCCCACGTTCACCTCGGGGGTGCCGAATCGCGCCTCTTTCACCGCCACCACCACGTCGCAGGCCGCCGCCAGTCCGAAGCCTCCCGCCAAGGCATGGCCGTTGACCCTGGCCACGGTGGGCTTGCCCCCCCGACGCATGGCCCGGAAGAGGTCGGCCAGGGCCCCCCGGCCGGCGTGACCGGCCGCCGGCTCGTCGACGAAGCCCGCCTTCAGGTCGCCTCCCGCCGAGAAGGCCCGTTCCCCCGCCCCGGTTAGCACGATCACCCGCACCTCCGGGTCCCCCACCGCCTGCCTGAAACCCTCCCGCAGGGCTTCCATGTCCTCGATGGAGAGCGGGTTGCTGCGCACCGGATCGTCGATCGTCAGGGTGGCCCGCGGTGGTTGGGCCTGGTAACGGATCATGTCGGCTCCTGGCCCCGGGCGGTCGAGACTACCGCGCGAAGCGGTGGCCGGTGACTGGTACGGTGGTGACGGTATGTCCTGGTTGGCGGCGGTCCTATTCATCGGCATCGCGGTCGCCTTGCTGCGAGGGGGGCGCCTTGGAAACCTGGCCGATATCCACCTGCGCGCCTGGTGGCTGCTGTTCCTGGGCTTCGGCATGCAGGCCATCACCAACTTCTTCCCCGGCAACGCCGACTGGGCGCGCCCCGTGGCGGTGGTCCTGATCCTGCTCTCTTACCTGGCGCTGATCGCCCTGGTGTGGCTCAACCGCGAGCATCCCGGCATGTGGCTGGCCGGCGTGGGCATCCTTATGAACTTCTCGGTTATCGCCGCCAACGGCGGAATGCCGGTGATGCGAGAGGCGGCCGCCCTTGCCGGTTCCACCGGGGAGGTCTCCTTCGAGGACCACTACAAGCACCTGGTCCTCGACGAGGGTGCTCGCCTGGCCTTCCTGGCCGACGTGATCCCCGTCGCCCTGCTCAACCAGGTCATCTCGCTCGGGGACGTCTTCCTGGCAGTGGGCCTGGCCCAGTTCCTCGAAGACCAGCTGCGGCGCCCGGTGCGCTGGTTCAAGCACGGCGTGACCGGCGAGGCCGGCTCGGCGGTGCGGACCCGCCGCTGAACGCCCCCACCCGAACCTAAAGGTTCTGCCAGCGCGGGCGGCTATTTCCTGAGGTTCGGCTGATGCCGGGTTCGCTCCACCACCCGGCGCAGGGTGTGAACCACCTGCGGGTCGAAGTCGTAGGCCGCCCCCCGGTGGAGGAGCTCCAGGGCCTCCAGGACGGGAAAGCCGAGGTCGTCTGTGGCGTGGTCGAAGGCGCTGGCCGCCTTGATGATCTTGGAGGCCATGGGAAGCCCGAGGTCGCGCTCCTCCCCAGGGCGGCGGTAGGGGTGGTGCTGCTCACGCACCAACGTCGACACGTGCTCCAGGTAGGGGGCCTCGGAGATGATCTCCGAGCCCCATCGGGCGATGTCCTCGTCGGTGAAGCCCGCCTTCAGGATGCTGGGCTCGTTGAGGGTGATGCGGCCGATGTCGTGCATGAGGGCGGCGTACTCGAGCTCGGTGACCTCCTCCGGTCGCAGGCCGAGGTCCTGGGCGATGGCCACCGACAGCTCGGCCACCCGGTGGCCGTGCCCATTGGGAGAGAGGCCGGCCACCTCCGGGATGCGTGAGAGCGCCCCGATGGTCTGGCGGTAGGTGCGCCGGGTGTCGAAGGAACGCAGGAAGGCCAGGTGGCTGAAGGCGTACGGCAGGCCGGCCACCAGAATCGCCCACCACCCGATCCCCTGCCAGGCCAACCCGAAGAGCGCCCCGGTGGCGAAGAGGCTGACCATCACCATCCAGTCTCCCAGCGCCAGCAGCCACAGGTACCGCAGGGAGCCCGGCTCGCTCCCGAGGCCGGTGATTGCCCTGAGCAGGCTCTCGACCCCGTACCAGACCAGGCCGGCGCCGGTCAGGGCGATCAGGTCGAGGACCGCCCATCCGTCTGCCGCCTCCTGGAGAAGCGGGGCGAGCGGACGGAGGGCCAGCCGCAGGGTGAGGAAGGCGCCGAGGAGCACCAGCAGGCCCAGCATGCGTCCGATCACATAGCCCGCCAGGTGGGAGGAGCCCTCCCGGGAGAGCGGCCAGAGGGCCCACGAGGCGAGCAGCCCCAGGGCATAGGCGGCGGCGATGCCGGCCCCATCCACGCCGTCCTGACCAAGGGCGGGGATCTGCATGGTCAGCGGAAGGGCGACCGCCACCGCCAGGCCCAGGTTGAAGCGGTTGCCGCTGGGCGCCGGGACCCGCAGCAGCTGGCCGAGCGCCAGCAGGATGGCCCATCCCAGGACGCTGGCCGGCTCCGAGGCGGCGGCCGGGAAGGTCACGACCCCCACCAGCGCCGGCAGCGCCAAGGAGGCCACCAGTATCAGTCGCCGCACGCGCCGATCACCCATAGTGACGCACCGCCCAGCCCTCGGCCCGGCGGCGGGCCTCCTCCTCGTCCTCCAGCTCCGGAGAGCCGTACTGGTGGCCGGTGCGGGAAAGAGCCCGAATGAATGCCTCCACCACATCAGGGTCGAACTGCCCGCCCGCCCCCCGGCGCAGCTCCTCGAAGGCATAGCGCTGGGTGAGCGCCATTCGATACGAGCGCGAGCTGGTCATGGCGTCGAAGGCGTCGGCCACCGCCAGGATGCGGGCCTCAATGGAGGGCCGCTCCCCTTGGCCGGCGCCCCCGTACCCGCCGCCGTCGTAGTGGGAGTGGTGGCTGGAGGCGATCTCCACCATCGGCCGCAGGAACTCCACCTCGGCCAGGATCTCCTCCACCATGTGGGCGTGGGCCTGCATCTCCAGGTACTCCTCGTCGCTCAGGCGGCCGGCCTTGCGGATCAGGTCGCGGGGGACGGCCAGCTTGCCCACATCGTGGATGAGGGCCGCCATTCGCAACCGCTCCAGGCGGCTGCCGCGGAAGCCCAGCTCCTCGCCGATCAACTGTGAGAAGTAGGCCACCCGCTCGGTGTGGCCGCGGGTGTAGATGTCCTTGGCCTCCAGGGCCTTGATGAACCCACGCAGGGTGGCCTCGTGGGCCTCCCGCAGCTGCGAGTAAGAGGCGAAGGTGAGGTAGCCCACCATGAAGACCACGAAGATCATCGGCAGGGTAACCGGGCCGAGGATGTGGTAGGTAGCCCCCAGCAGGCCGCCCACGAAGCCCATCAGCGTGTAGGGGACCACGATCTGGCCCATGTGCGACCAGGGGCGGATCTCCTTGCCGTACACCTTGCGCACCACGTAGCCGACCAGC
Source organism: Actinomycetota bacterium (assembly GCA_030776765.1). GTDB lineage: Bacteria > Actinomycetota > Acidimicrobiia > Spongiisociales > JALYHC01 > JALYHC01. Next base: position 10,761 of record JALYHC010000220.1, read on the forward strand.
GTGAAGTTCACCGTCGCATAGGTGATGGCACCGGCGGCCGTGCCGATCGCTACCAGCGGGAGGTCCCAGACGAAGAGCGGCGCTCCCGAGGTGGGAAGGAACCTCTCGAGAACGACACCGGCTATCGCCGCACTGAGTGTCAACTGCCCGAAGTTCACCAGCGGCTGGAACCAGCGCCTCTGCTGGATATCGGCCGGGGTGAGCAGGGCCAGACCGGCCATGAGAGCAATTCCCAAAGCGGCGCTGCCCTGCCCGAACACCACCGCCGCGGTGAGGGCCACCATGACGGTGGGGCTCATGAAGAGCCGGTCGTTGACCTCCACCGACCGCCACTCCAGGTAGACGAAGGCGGCCGCGAAGGGAAGCCACTCCCAGATGCTGGGGAAGGTCTCGAACCAAACCAGCAGGCCCAGCACCAGCAGGCCGGCTCCTGCGTAACCGGCCGCCAGGCGAAGCTTGGTTCTCGTGCGCTCGTCCAACCCGCCTCCTACGGCGACGCCCGGGCTTACCGGCTACCCGACTCTGGCACTGGCGGCTGCAGCCAAGACCAACGCTGCCAAGCCGCTCGCAACCAAGACAAGTCTCTTGACCCTGTCACTCACTGACCTATCACCTCAGTGGTTTCCCTCGCCGCGACGTCTTGCTGTCGCTGGCGTCGGTTCCGCTCCGCTGGGTGGTTTCAGGGGTAGCGAGTATGCCCGGTCGTCTACCGTCTTCCTTCGGCAACCGCCGAAGGAATCTTCACCTTGTTGTCACCTAGCGCCGAGAAATCTCCTCCTCCTGCTTCGCCCGCATGCTGGCTTTTCGCGAACTCCAAGATAGGCCC
>JALYHC010000221.1 GCA_030776765.1 Actinomycetota bacterium
TCTCCCGTCTCCCGCGCTTGCAGCTGATCTAGTGGCGCAGTGCGCCTTTCCCACAGCCGGATGAGAATCTAGCGCCCAATCCCAGCACGCGCTCTCAGAGGAGCCTGTTTGGAACTCGCTCACGAACAACCTTCGCAAGCACAGGTGTGTAGGTACACCCTAGGAGGGAGTTTCAGGCGGAGGTCGTACTGCTGCAGGTGCTGCCAGTACGTCATTGAGACCAAGAACCCACTGGCATTATGGCGAAGGTCCGGCCGGACGGAAACCTGTGGATGGCCCTCGCCCCCGGCGGCCAGTAGCTCGGGAAGGCGACGAAAGAACCGCAGCGCCTCATGGGGCGTCGCCGCCGGCTCCGCCATCCAGCACCTTGGTGATCTCCCAGGCGGCGTTGATGAGCCCGACGTGGGAGAAGGCTTGCGGGAAGTTCCCCAGCTGCTCACCTGACTCGGGGTGGACCTCCTCGGCGAGCAGACCTAGGTCGTTGGCGTGGGCGGTCACCTGGTCGAACCACTCGATCGCTTGCTCGCCGCGTCCTCCTAGCGCCAGGCACTGCGCGAGCCAGTAGCTGCAAATGACGAACCCTGCGGTGTCCCCCTCCCACCGGTACACCAGCCCGCCCTTTGCCAGACGGGCCTGAATCGCTTCGATGGTCGCCAGCATGCGGGGGTGGTCGGCGGGGAGGAAGCCGACGAGCGGCAGCAACAGGACGGACGCGTCGAGCTGGTCTGAACCGAAGGCGCCCGTGTAGGCGCCGGCCTCGTCGTTCCAGCCCTGTGCCAGCACCGTCGCGTGGATCTCGTCCCGGGCCTTTGCCCACCGCTTGGGGTCGGCGCCGGGCCCCAGGCGGTCCCCCAGCCGGACGGCGCGGTCGAGCGCCACCCAGCACATCACCTTCGACGACACGTACTGACGGTATGCGTCGCGCGCCTCCCACATGCCCGCGTCGGGCTGCCGCCAGGTGTCGGCCGCCCGGTCGGCGAGGGAAACCAGCAAGCGCTGGCTGCCCTGGTCGAGCTCACCGAGCTGGTCACGAAGCTGGTGGGCGGCGAACAGGACCTCCCCGAGCACGTCGAGCTGGCGCTGTGACCAGGCGTCGTTGCCCGCACGCACCGGTCGGCTGTCCCGGTAGCCCTCCAGGTGCTCCAGGGCGTGCTCGGTGAGGTCGCGCTCCCCCTCGACCCCGAACATGATCTGCAGAGGCTGGTCGCCCAGCTCCCCCATGGCTTCGGCGAGCCAACCGAAGAAGCGGATGGCCTCGTGGGGGCATGCGGCGACCCATTGCGCACGCATGGTCAGGCTGATGTCGCGCAGCCACGCGAACCGATAGTCCCAGTTCAACCCGCCGCCGAGCTGCTCGGGCAGCGAGGTGGTTGCCGCCGCGATGACGGCTCCGCTGCGCTGGTAGGTCAGACCCTGAAGGACCAGAGCGCTGCGGCGCACCTGCTCGACGTAGCGGCCCTGGTAGCCGCGGTGCAGTTGCGCCCACGACTCCCATCCCTCGATGGTGTCGCCGATCGTCGGCTCCGCGATCTCGTGCGGCTCGACGGAGCCGAACGACGGGCGGTATGAGAGGCAAAGATCGAGCCTGTCACCCGCGTGGAGGCGGACCGTGGCCTGGGCTGTCCCGCCCTTGAGCATGGTTGGAATGGGGCGGTGAGGCAGACAGTGACGGGGCCGCCCTGCGCAACGACGCTGCCGCCGCGACGCCGCAGCCGCGGCACGTTCAGGCCGTACTCGAAGCGCGGGGCGAACTCCATTGTCAGCTCGACGTCGCCCTCCAGCCCCTCCAGACGTCGGAGGAGCACACCGGGTGAGCGGGCACCGATGTCGTGGCCGCGGGCGCCGGGCTCGAGCGCCAAGGCGTCGGTGAGAGCGACACTGCCGTGTTCGTTCCGAAAGACCGTTCGCAGCGCCAGCGACTCGCCGACGTACTGGCGCTCCGCCTCGAACACGCCTGTCGGTCGCACCGACCAGTGCCCGGCGCTTGGGTCGAGCAGGCGACCGAAGACGGAGGGGGAGTCAAAGCGCGGAAGGCACCACCAGTCGATAGAGCCCTGACGGCTCACCAGGGCCGCCGACCGGCAATCGGAGAGGAAGCCGTAGTCGCCTATCTCGGGCTGTCGCATGACATGTTCCTGCTCCTCAGCCGCGGCGGAAGGGGTGACCAGACCGCAGCTTCGGCGACGCGAGCCAGAAGCGCTTGAGGGGTGGAGGAGGATGGCATCCGAATAACTACGGGACTAGTGCCTCGGCCGGAAAAGTGTCGAGGGGCCTTCGCCCCCGGCGGCCAGCAGCTCGGGGAGGCATCGAAAGAACCGTGAGCGCGGCAGGGCATCAACTGCTCCCAGCCGCCGGGCGCGTTGGAGGGCCGCCTCGTCCACGTGGGGGCCGAAGGCCACCGAGGCCACGCCGGATTCGGACAGTCGCCGGATGGCTTGCTCCGCCTCTGGGTGGGTCAGGTCGACCAGGGCCAGGGCGGGGGGCCCGCCGGCCAGTGCCGCTTCCAGCTCCTTTACTGAGGCACAGGCTGTGCTTGGTAAGCCGGACTGCCCGGCCGCCTCCTCAACGCGAGCACGGTCCATCAGGTTGCGGGTGAGCACGGCGATCTGCGGTTGGGCGGCCTGTAGGACCAGCGGCGCCACTGCCTTCGCCTTGGCCGCCCCCCAGGCGAGGTGAGCCTGCCAGGCCTCCTCTCCCAATGACGACGACGAGGCAGGCACCAGGTGGTAGGGATCGCCGGGCAGGGCCTCTTCGGCCGTGCGGTCTCGTGGGGGAGGTACCGCCAACTGTTGGAGGGCGCGGGTGGGAAACCGCATGGCCTCCTGGAAGATCTGAAGGGGCCCCCGGGGCTGCTGTGGGAAGGGCAGGGCGAGCACCTCGGCCAGCTCCTCAGCGAGCCACACCTCGCCTTCCAGGAGGGCGCTCTGAGTGCGCGGGGCCACTTCGATGCCCTGCTCAGACAGACGGCGGTGAACGTAAGGCCGGTAGGCGGCCACCAGCCGCTCGGCCAGCTCAGTCGCCACCGGAGGAAGCTCATTCGCCACCAGCAGAGAGGATAGGAGCCCTGCCCCTTCTTCCCCTTCTGGTACCGGAGCCACCCCTCCCCAACCCTCCCCCTCGAGGGGGAGGGAGAAGAGTCTCCCGCAAGCGGGAGGGGGAGAAGAGAGAGAAGGTCGTGTGACGCGTCCCGTCTTGTTCGCATAGAATGCACTCCACCCCCGGGGGCTCGCGTTGCCCGGGGAAGAGACAGAAGGGCTGGGGTCCTCTGTCCTGTTCTGTGGAACGAGGCCAAGGACAGCCTGTCTGACCGACAAGGAGGAGAGCATTGACTGACATACGGAGGAGAACGGGGCTCTGGCTGATCCTCGCTCTCGCCTTCGCCCTCGTCGCGGTAGCCTGCGGCGGCGGGGCCGAGGAGCCGGGAGCCGAGCCCGCTACCACCGAGGCGATCACCGAGACCACCGAGGCCATCACCGACACCACAGGCACCACAGCAGCCGGCACCACCGAAACCACGGCCGGAGCCGCAGGGGAGCTGGGCGAGGTGACGGTGGCCGAAGGGCAGCCGATCGAGATCGCCACCATCCAGACGATCTCGGGCGGCACGGCCAGCCTCGGCCAGGACCAAGTGACGGCCACCGAGATCGCCATCGAAGACCGCGATAGCGAGCTGCTGGGCCACCCGATCGAGCTGCAGGTGGAAGACGGCCTGTGCTCGGCCGACGGGGGCACGACAGCCGCCCAGAAGATCGTCTCCGACCCCCAGGTGATCGGGATCATCGGGACGAGCTGCTCGGGCGCCGGCGTGCCGGCTTCGCAGATCATGTCCCAGGCGGGCCTGGTGATGATCTCGGGTTCGAACACGTCGCCGTCGCTGACCGCCCTGCCGTACCTAGCGGACGACCCGCTGGAGGCGCAGGAGAACTGGCAGGAGGGCTACTTCCGCACCGCCCACAACGACGAGTTCCAGGGACACGGGGCGGCGCAGTTCGCCTTCGAGCAGCTGGGGGCGCAGAGGGCGGTGACGGTGCACGACGGCGACCCCTACACCGAAGGCCTGACCGGCCAGTTCGGTGAGTTCTTCCGGCAGTTCGGGGGCGAGATCGTCCTGGCCACCGCCATCAACAAGGGAGACACCGACATGCGGCCCTTGCTGACTACGGCGGCGAGCGCTCAGCCGCACATCGTCTTCATGCCCATCTTCCAGCCCGAGGCCGACTTCATCGTCCAGCAGCGCACGGAGTTCCCCGAGCTGCAGGACGTCACGTTCATGGGGGCCGACGGCCTGCTCTCGGATACCTTCGTGACCCTCCCGGATACCGAGGGGATGTACTTCTCCGGCCCGGCGGTGGAGCAGGAAGGGGCTGCCTACGACGAGTTCGTGGCCAAGTACGAGGAGAAGGCGGGTCAACCGCCTATCCAGGCCTTCCATGCCCACGCCTATGACGCCACCAACATCCTCCTCGACGCCATCGAGGCGGTGGCGGAGGAGCAGGACGGGGGGCTGGTCATCGACCGCCAGGCCCTGCGGGACTACATCTACGACCTGGAGGGCTTCGAGGGGCTCACCGGCACGCTGAGCTGCAACCAGTTCGGCGACTGCGCCCAGCCGCGCATCGGGGTGTACCTCAACGAGGACCCGTCGGGCGGCATCACCGCAGTGGTGCTCAACGCCGTGTTCACCTCCTCTCCGGAGGTGCCCGAGGAGAAGCTGCAGTAGCAGCTAGGCAAGGATCCGGCGCCGCCACCGGGCGGCG
>JALYHC010000222.1 GCA_030776765.1 Actinomycetota bacterium
CCGCCATGGGAGAGGCCCGGGCGATCTCCCACCAGCTCAGCCGAATGGGCGCGAAGAAGCGGTAGATGAGTGCCACGGCCACCACCGCCCCCGTGAAGCCGGTCGCCAGGGCCAGGACCACTCCCAGCGCCAGGTTCTCCAGCAACAGCGTGCCGGCGGTGGCGGCCAGCAGGCTGCCGATGACGAAGAGCGGCACCAGCGCCACCAGCATGAGGATCCGGCCCAACACGCCGGGAGCCTCCCGGTCCTCGCTCGGCGAGACTGAGTCGAGTGCCCGCACCAGCCCGGCGCCGTACGAGGTGGCCGGCCACAGCCCGCTGAGCAGGGCCGCCACCCCCAGCCGAGTCCCGGCCTCCGCCACCCCTTGCACGGCCCCGTCTGCCCCTAGGTCCTCCGGCGCCATCGATCGGGCCACCTCGGCAAGCCGCTCCACCTGGCGATCGCCGAGCAGGAGGCTGGTGACCCACACCAGCACCACCAAGAAGGGGACCACCGAGAGCAGGGCGTAGAAGGACAGTCCGGCGGCGACGATGAGCAGATCATGGCGCTCCGCTTCTTCGGCGATTCTCCTGGCGGGCGGCGGCAGCACCCTGTGGAGGAGGCGACCGAGGGGCGGGAGCTGGAGGCGCGGCGGCACGGCCGCTCAGGCTCCCCGGTGCAGCGAGCCCGGCTCAGGGGGTCCGCTCGACCAGCTCCCTGATGGTGCCCACCCGCTCCCGCCAGGAGTTGGCGGCGATGAAAGACTGGATGGCCTGGGGCTCGATCTCCAGCTGGCGAGCTCGCTCAATGTTGTCGACGAACTCCTCCTGGGAAGCGGAGAGGAGCACATAGGCGATGCCCTCCAGGGCCTTGATCGAGGGGGCAACCACCAGCTTCCCCATGGCCAGTACTCGTAAACCTTCAGCGGGTTGGTGGCCATCGGTGAGGCGGCTCACCGTCCAGGGGATCGCAAACGCCCCCGCCGAAACTAGAGGGCACGGGGGGGACGGCGGAGGAGACCCGAAAGAGAGATATTCCTTACAGGGAGCGGGTTTCTAGCAGGCGGGGAAACTGGAGGTCACCAGCCCGGGCGGACTGATAATCCGTTTGTTGTGGGTTCGAGTCCTACCCCCGGAGCTATTCATCGTGTGAGGATCATCTGGCGGGGCCGTCGCCGACGTTCGACGGCGGGAGGGAGCGGCGCCGTCACCCCTCGAATCGGCGTTTAGCCTGCCCCAGGGAGGGAATCACCATAGGAGGCGGAGCGTTATCACGCCTCAGCGGACCTAAGAGGAGGTGAACCATGCTGATGCGCTTTGATCCCTTCCGAGAGCTGGACCGCCTCACCGAGGACGTGTGGGGCACCAGCCGGCGAGGGTGGTCGTCGATGGCCATGGACGCCTACCGGGAGGACGACCGGTTCACGGTGCTGATCGACATGCCGGGGGTGAACCCTGACGACATCGACCTGACCGTGGAGAAGAACGTGCTCACGGTGAGCGCCGATCGCAGCAGCCAGGTGAGCCAGCAGGCCACCTGGGTGGTGAGCGAGCGGCCGCAGGGCACCTTCAGTCGCCAGCTCTTCTTGGGAGAAGGGCTCGACGTGGGCAGCATCGAGGCCACTTACGACCGGGGGGTCCTGACCCTCTCCATCCCGGTGAGCGAGCAGGCCAAGCCGCGCAAGGTGCAGATCACCGTGGGGGAGAGCTCGGCACAGGCGATCGAGACGAGCTCGCAAGGCTGATCGCCAACTGGTTTCGGCGAGGGGACGGCCCGATCTCCTCGCCGAAACCTTTTCGACCCGCTAGAACGTTGGTGGTTGTGGGGTCTTTGGCCATGAGAACGATCCGACTTCTGGCGGCGGCTGTCATCCTGCTGTTCCTGGGGGTTCCTGCCGCAGGCGCCCAGGAGCAGGTCAGGCTGACGACTCCCTATCCGGACGTGGCGGTCGAGGCGGGGGAGCCGGCCACCTTCCCGCTGGAGGTGAACGCCCCTGCCGGCCAGCGGGTGGACCTCGAGATCACCCAGGTGCCCGAGGAGTGGTCGGCGACGCTGCGGGGTGGCGGGTTCGTCATCGACGGCGTCTTCACCGACCCGGAGGAGCCGCCGCAAGTGGAGCTGGAGGTGGAGGTGCCGGCCGGGGCCTCCGAGGGAAGCTACCAGGTGGTGGTAGTGGCTACCTCGGAGGCGGGCTCCGACACCCTGCCGCTCGAGCTACGAGTGGCCGAGGCGGTGGGCGGCAACGTCACTCTGATGGCCGAGTTCCCCACCCTGCAGGGCGCCTCCGACCAAACCTTCAGCTTCAGCCTTGATTTGGCCAACGAGACCGCCGAGGAGATCACCTTCAACCTGGGGTCCGAGGGGCCGGAGGCATGGCAGATCGAGGTGCGCCCCACCGCCGAAGCCCAGGCGGCCACCGCCACCGTACCGGCGGGGGAGACCGGCAGCTTGTCCGTTGAGGTGGACCCCCTCGACGACGCCCCGGCCGGCACCTATCCGATCCTGGTTCAGGCAGTGGGAGGCGGCCAGACCGCCGAGGCCGAGTTGCAGGTGGAGATCACCGGTAACTTCGCCATGACCTTCACTACGCCCGACGAACGCCTCAACGCCCAGGCGCGCATCGGCTCTGCCACCGACGTGCCCCTCGTGCTGATCAACGACGGCACCGCTCCGCTGGTGGGCGTCCAGCTCTCGGCGACGCCTCCCAGCGGCTGGGACGTCACCTTCACTCCCGAGATCGTCGAGCAGGTCCCGCCCGGCGAGCTGGCCGAGGTGACTGCCACCATCTCTCCTTCGGAAGAGGCAGTGGCCGGCGACTACGTGGTCACCCTCACCGCCGAGGTGCCGGAGGCCACCGACGACGTGGAGTTGCGGGTCACCGTCGAGACCTCCCCACTGTGGGGCTTCGTGGGGCTGGCGCTGATCGTCGCCGCCCTGGTAGGGCTCGGCTGGGTGTTCCGCCGCTACGGACGCCGCTAGACGTGGACGGCCCCCCAGTCATCCGCACCCGCGGGCTGACCAAGCGGTACGGGGACCACATCGCCGTCGACCACCTCGACCTGGAAGTCCGCCGCGGGGAGGTGTTCGGTCTGTTGGGCCCCAACGGCGCCGGCAAGACCACCACCATCCTCATGCTGCTGGGCCTGAGCGAGCCGAGCGAGGGGGAGGCGGAGGTGCTGGGCCTGGACCCCACCCGCCAGCCCCTGCAGGTGAAGCAGCGGGTGGGCTACCTGCCCGACAACGTGGGCTTCTACGAGCAGATGAGCGGCCGCCAGAACCTGCGCTACACCGCCCGGCTCAACGGCCTCCGGGACCAGGAGGCCGAGGGGCGGGTGCAGGACCTGCTCGAGCAGGCCCGGCTGGCTCGGGCGGCCGACCTGCCGGTGGGGGCGTATTCACGGGGCATGCGGCAGCGCCTAGGGATCGCCGACGCACTGGTGAAGGACCCGGAGGTGGTGATCCTGGACGAGCCGACCATCGCCATCGACCCGGAGGGGGTGGTCGAGGTGCTGGCCCTGATCAGGTCCCTGGCCGAGCGGCAGGGGGTTACGGTGCTGCTCTCCAGCCACCTGCTCCATCAGGTGCAGGAGGTCTGCGACCGGGTGGGCATCTTCGTCACCGGCCGCCTGCTCACGCAGGGCCCGGTGCGCGAGCTGGCCCAGCAGCTCTTCACGGGCGTGGTCACGGTGGAGGCAGGGGTGGATGCCGAGCCGCAGCGCGTCGAGGAGGTCCTGACTGGGCTGCCGGGTGTGCAGCAGGTGGAGCAGGACCCGCGCGACCCGCGCCTGTGGCTGGTGACCGGCTCCGAGGACATCGCCAACCAGGTTGCCCGGGCGGTGGCCGCCGAAGGGCTGCCCATCCGGCACCTCCGCCGCAGGGGGGAGGAGCTCGACGAGCTCTACCGCCGCTACTTCCAAGAGGAGGAGGTGGCCCGTGGCCGAGTTGGCTAGGCCGCTCAGGGCTCCTCGCGCAGGTTGGCGGCTGGTGGCTGCCAAGGAGCTGGCCGACCACCTGCTCTCGGTCCGCTTCACCATCCTGCTGGTCCTACTGGGGCTGGCGGTGATCGGGACGGTCTACGCGGCGGCCAGCGGCATTCGGGATGTCGCCCCCGAGGCCACCGGCGTCCCGGCGCTGTTCCTGCGCCTCTTCACCATCGCTCCCGAGCAGCGGGTACCGCCCTTCTTCGCACTGGTGGGGTTCCTGGCTCCCCTGCTCGGCATCGCATTCGGCTTCGACGCCGTCAACAGCGAGCGAGCCGAGGGGACGCTTCCTCGCTTGCTCTCCCAGCCCATCCACCGCGATGACGTCATCAACGGCAAGTTCACCGCCGGACTGGCCGTGATCAGCCTCATCCTGGCGGCCATCACCGTGCTGGTGGCCGGTATCGGACTGGTGCGCCTCGGGATCGTCCCCAGCGCCGGCGAGGTGGCGCGCCTGCTGGCGTGGCTGGTAGTGGCCATCATCTACGTCGGGTTCTGGCTGGCCTTCTCAACGCTGCTCTCCGTCCTGGTGCGGCGGGCGGCTACCGCCGCCCTGGTGGCCATCACCGCCTGGCTGGTGCTCACCCTGTTCTTCGGGTTGCTGGTGGGCCTGCTGGCCGACACCCTGGCCCCCGTCCCGGCGCAGGCCACGGCACCGGAGCTGCTCCGCAACGCCCAGCTGGAGCTGTCCCTGGCCCGGCTCTCCCCCAACACCCTCTACGAGGAGGCCACCGTCGTGTTGCTCGACCCCGAGGTGCGAACGGTGGGCATCCTGCTGCCCCAACAGATCGACCGGGCGGTGCGCTCCAGCCTCTCGTTCGACCAGAGCCTGCTCCTCATCTGGCCCCAGATGGTGGGCCTCATCGCCCTGACCATCATCTCCTTCGCGGTCGCCTATATCGTGTTCATGCGCCAGGAAGTGCGGGCGTAGCCGGGACGGCGGGGCCGGTTGTGCAGCACCTGGCCTCCGTGTCCGGCGGCGCCGATGCGGGCCGCCCGGTGAACGTCCATCCCCACGTAGTTGTCCCCTCCCAGGGTCGCCTCGTCGGTGTGCAGGCCCATCCGGACTCGCACCGAGCCGCCCTTGGGCCAGGGGTGGCGGCCAGGGA
>JALYHC010000223.1 GCA_030776765.1 Actinomycetota bacterium
CCTTGGTCCCGTCGGTCGAGCCGTCGTCCACCACCACGATCTCCCTGTCCACCGGGAGCTCCGCCTGGCGGGCGCGGCGGATCGCCTCGGCCACCGTGGCGCGCTCGTTGTACACCGGCATCACCACCGACAGCTTGCGGTATTGGCTCATCCATGTCTCCTGGCGAGGATGCGAACGGGGCAAGATTATCGGCCGGGTCCCGCCGAGTGGTGCAAGGAGCACGGAGCCGGTGCTCCTACCATGAGGGGGAACGAGGACGTGTAGTGAGCCGTGTGATCGTAACCGGTGGAGCCGGCTTCCTGGGTTCTCACCTCTGCCAGGCCCTGCTCGACAGAGGCGACCAGGTGGTGGCCATCGATAACCTGGTCACGTCGCGCCTGTCCAACATCGAGCGGTTCTTCGGGCGAGAAGGCTTCACCTTCGTGGAGCACGACGTCACCAACTTCGTCTGGGTCCCCGGGACCGTGGACGCGGTCCTCCACTTCGCCAGCCCCGCTTCACCCAAGGACTACCTGGAGATGCCCATCCAGACCCTCAAAGTGGGGAGCCTGGGGACCCACAAGACGCTGGGGCTGGCCAAGGAGAAGGGGGCCAGGTACTTCCTCGCCTCGACCAGCGAGGTGTACGGGGACCCGGAGGTGAGCCCGCAGCCGGAGGACTACGTGGGGCACGTGAACTCGGTGGGGCTGCGGGGTGTGTACGACGAGGCCAAGCGCTTCGCCGAGGCCATGACCATGGCCTACCACCGCTACCACGGGCTCGATGTGCGGATCGCCCGCATCTTCAATACCCATGGCCCTCGGATGCGGGCCTCGGATGGGCGGGTGGTCTCCAACTTCTTGGTTCAGGCCCTCCGCCAGGAACCCCTCACCATCTACGGTGACGGCTCCCAGACACGCAGCTTCTGCTACGTGGACGATACGGTGAGCGGGCTCCTGGCGCTGCTCGACTCCGACTACGTGGGCCCGGTCAACATCGGCAACCCCGACGAGTGCACTGTCGTAGAACTGGCCAAAGTCGTGCTGGAGATGACCGGCTCGTCCTCGCGCCTCGCGTATCAGCCCCTGCCGGAAGGCGACCCCAAGCAGCGGCGCCCCGACATCTCCCTCGCCCGGCGGGTGCTGGGCTGGGAGCCGCAGGTCACCCTGGAGGAGGGCCTGGCTCGCACCGCCGAGTGGTTCACCAGGGAGGTGTAGGAGGTTCCCCCACTCCCATGTGGGCTTCTTGCCGAGGGAGGGGGAGTCAGCGGGTTAGCGTCCGATTCCCGTGTAGGTGAAGCCCAGCCGGCGCACCGCGGCGGGGTCGAGGAGGTTGCGAGCGTCGACGATGGCCGAGCCGCGCATCGCCTCCTGCAGCATCCGGAAGTCGACCGCCTGGAACTCCGGCCACTCGGTGGCGATGAGCAGCACGTCGGCCTCCTTGGCGGCATCGAGTGGGTCCGCCGCCCGCTGCAGCCCCGGGATTGGCCGCGAGACCTTGGGGTCGTAGGCGCGCACCAGTGCCCCTTCCTCCATCAGGGCCTGGGCCAGGTCGACCGCCGGGGACTCGCGAATGTCATCCGTGCCCGCCTTGAAAGCCAGGCCCCACAGACCAACGGTTGCCTCTCGCAGGTTCCCCCCGGCCGCCTGGCGCACCTTCTCGAGGACCCGCCGCCGCTGCTCCTCGTTGACCTCGATCACCCCCTTCAACAGGGCGAAGTCGTACCCGGCCTGCTCGGCAATGGCCACCAGGGCGCGAGTGTCCTTGGGGAAGCAGGAGCCGCCGAACCCCGGCCCCGGGCTGAGGAAGTGGAAGCCGATCCTGCGGTCGTAGCCCATCCCCAGCAGCACGTCCCGGACGTCTGCCCCCACCCCCTCACAGAGGTTGGCGATGGCGTTGGCGAAGGTGACTCGACTCGCCAGGAAGGCGTTGGCGGCGTACTTGATCATCTCAGATGTGATCGGATCGGTCACCACCACGGGGGCCTGCAGCTGGCGGTACACGTCAACCATCACCTCGGCCGCCCGCTGGTCCCGGCTCCCCACCACGATGCGGTCGGGATGCAGGAAGTCTGCAACCGCGCTCCCCTCGCGCAGGAACTCGGGATTGCTGATCACCGTCGGCGTGGCTCCCTTCTCCCGCAGCCGCTCCTGCAGCCGGTCGACCGAGCCCACCGGCATGGTGGACTTCATCACCACGATGACGCCCGGGAGCAGGTAGGGGGCCAGTCCATCCAGAGCGAGATCGACGATCCTGGTGTCCGCCGACCCATCCGGTGCCGAAGGAGTAGGAAGAGCGACGAACAGGACCTCGGCGCCGTCCACCGCCTCCCGGTTGTCCCCCTGGAAGGTGAGCAGGCCGCTGGCCGTCCCCTCCGCCACCAGGCGGCCCAGGTCCGGTTCAAAGAAGGGGATCTCCCCCTGCTCCAACATCTCCAGCCGCTGGGGGTCGGCCTCCCCCACCCGGACCCGGTGGCCCAGTGAGGCCAGCCCGGCTGCCGTCACCAGCCCGACGTACCCCGCTCCGATGACCGCAATGAGCATCAGCTCCTCCTCGGCTCGCCTGGTCGCCTAGGCATCGTCGGCGTCCTCTCCCACCACCACGATCACGTCGATCTGGGAAGGCACCTCGCCGGGGAGCACCTCTCCGAATCCGATGGTGGCGAGGACCTCCTCGGCTCGGGGAAGCTCTTCGGGGCGGGCGATCACCAAGGTCTGCTGGTAGTCCTGCCGGTCGGCGTCACCCACCTGTACGATCGGGTACCCCTCTCCCTCCAGGCGCTCCGCCATTCGGCCCGCCGCCCCCGCAATGCCATTGCCGTTCAGCACTTGCAGCTTGGGAGGCCCCAGGACCGCCCTGTCGAGCCGCTCTCCCGTCCGAAAGGCCTGCAGCACCCGCGACGCCTCCGGTTGCTTGGTGACCAGGTAGGAGACTCCCCCTTCCGGGGCGAAGTCAACCGGTAGGGCCACCGCCTCGGTCTGCTCGACGGTGAGAGAGCGCATGTCCCAGCCGAGCTGTACCAGCGAGCGGGAAGAAAGGCCGCTGTCGGCGGTGACGTGCTCACCCAGCGCCTCCACCAGGCGGCCCAGCTCGGTGATGGTCGACGGCCTCTTGGCTTCTTCGACGATGGCGAAGATGAGCCGCTGCTGGCGCTTGATCCGGCCCAGGTCATCGGCTTCCACGCTGACCCACTTGCCATCCCGCTGCTCCTGGTAGGAACGCGAGCGGGCGTAGGCGAGGGCCATCCCACCGTCGAGCTCCACGGTTCCCGCCGGGACGGACAACCCCGACTTGTTGTCCCTGGCCGGGTAGGGGAAGTACATGGTCACCCCGCCCAGCGCGTCGACGATGCTGGCGAAACCCACGAAGTCCATCTCCACGTAGTGATGGATCGGCAGGCCGGTGGCTTTCTTGACCGTCTGCAGCATCAGGTCAGGGCCACCGAAGGAGTAGGCGGCGTTGATCTTGTCGGTTCCCTGGCCGGGGATCTCGGCCTTCAGGTCCCGAGGAACGCTGAGAATCTGAACGCGCCCTTCGCCGGGGAGGGTATGGATCAGCATGATCACGTCGGCCCGCTGGCCCTCTCCCGGCCCGAAGAAGTTGGGGAAGTCCTCGGGCAGCTCCTCCCGGCTGTCGGACCCGATCAGCAGGAAATTGAGGGGCAGGCTCGAGCCGCTGGGAACCGAGTCGATCGAGGGGAGCTCGCTGACCGGGATGGTGGCCACCTCTGCGCTTGCTCGGTTGGCCCAGTACCACACCCAGGCGATACCTCCGAAGACGACGATGTTGGCCAAAACCAGCATCCACACCAGGAGTGGGCGAAGCGAGGACCGCTGGGCAGCGGCAGTGGGGGGCGCTTGGGGAGTCAGGGGAGGGCCGGCCATGCGGCTGGTCAGGTTAGTGGTCCCCTACACGAACAGCTTGGTCCGGTCAACCCACGGGGACGATCTCGGCGGTGGGCAGATTGGCGGTGAAGAAGGCCACTAGGCGTTGCAGTGCGTCCTCGGCGGCACCTTCATCGTAACCCGGCCGAGTGTCGTTGAAGAAGTCGTGGCCCACACCCTCGTAGAGGACCCACTCCCCATAGGGAGTCTTCCGCTGGGCCTCGGTGACGTCCCTTCCGCTGATCAAGTCGTCGTCCTGTCCATAGAGCCCGAGGATCGGAGCGCGGACGTCTGCCAGAACGTCGAGCGGCTGGGCGGTCCGGTAGCGAGTGAGCTCCCCGCTCAACGGGGCGTAGCAGACGGCGATGGCTTGCAGGGCGGCGTGGTCGGCGGCGTAGAGGAGAGCCAGGCGGCCTCCCACGTCGAGTCCCAGGATGCCCGGTCCCTCCTTGTGGGTGCTCTCGATGTCCTCGTTGGTGATGAACTCGTAAGCGTCGTGCAGGTCGGCCAGCGCCCGGCCGTCGGGAAGGCGGTGGTAGAGCTCCAGGGCCTGCTCGAGAGTGGACCTGCGGGGAGGTCCCGCCCCCCGGTACAGGTCGATGGCCACCGCCACCAGTCCGTGGCGCGCCAGCTGGCGGCACACCTGTCTCTCGTGCGAGGTCAGACCGAAGATGTCATGCGCCACCAGCACGGTGGGAAACGAGCCGACCACGTCCGGCCGAGCCAGGTAGCCCTCGTGCATCTGGGTTCCGGAAGGTAGCCGCAACGAGCCGTAGACGATCAGGTGCTTGCCTTCACCGGGCAGGATGCTCACCGCGGCTCTTCCTCATCTTCTCCCTTCCCCGCTCGTGGGGGAGAGTTGGGGTGCTCGGTAGCGTAATGGGCCGCACCTCCCACACCTCGCCGCTTCGCAGCAGCTCCTTCCCCTGCCGAGTGCGCACGACGAGCGCCCCCGAAGTGTCGACGTCCTCAGCCGTGCCGGTGCCGCCCGGCTCCCAGCGCACCGAGCTGCCGAGCGTGACGCACGCCTCCCGGTACTCGTCGTGTCCCCAAGCGTCCGGCCCACCGTCGACCCGGCGCAGCAGCTCGCTTCCCCACGCCTCTGCCACCTCCAGCGACCGGGCGGGCCCCGGGTCTTGGGAAAGCAAGCCCGCCACCCCGGCAGGAGCAGAGGGCCACCACAGGTTGACCCCCAGGCCCACCACTGCCGTACCCTCCCGCGCTTCGACCAGCACGCCCCCCACCTTCTTTCCCTTTATCAGGAGGTCGTTGGGCCACTTGAGGTCGACCCCTCCTTCCAGCACGGCGCGGGCGGCGAGGGCGGCCACCAGGGAGAGGCGCGGCCAGGTCTCCGCCGGCCACCGAGGCGCCAGGGCGAGAGAAGCGGCCAGCGCCCGGGGGGCGGTCTGCCAGTCCCTGCCCCCCCTTCCCCGCCCCCGCGTTTGGGCGGCCGCCACCGCCAACACCGGCCGCCCCGAGAAGCGGGCAGATGCCTCGTCCTGGGTGGATGGGGTACTGTCGAGCCGAACAAGCGCGTAGGTCGGGGCCAATCGTGCCTCGTTGGAGATCGTCAGGAGGACGAAAGGGACTGTAACCGGCAGCATGAGCACCGAGGAACGCATCGATTACCTGCGCAAGCTGCGGGAGGAGGCCCGCCACCCCGGCAGCCAGCGTGCCATCGACCGCCAGCACGAGCAGGGCAAGGCCACCGCCCGGGAGAGGATTGAGATGCTGGTGGACAAGGGGTCCTTCCAGGAGATCGACGCCTTCGTCCGCCACCAGGCGCGCGGGTTCGGGATCGAGGACCGCCGTCCCCTGGGAGATGCGGTGGTGACCGGTTGGGGGACCGTGGACGGCAGGACCGTGTTCATCTTCGCCGAGGACTTCACCGTCTTCGGCGGAAGCCTGGGAGAGGCGGTCAGCGACAAGGTCTGCAAGGTGATGGACCTGGCCATGAAGGTGGGGGCTCCCATCGTCGGGCTGAAGGACTCCGGGGGCGCCCGCATCCAAGAAGGGGTGATCTCCCTCGATGGCTACGGCAGGATCTTCGACCGCAACGTGCGGGCCTCCGGGGTGATCCCCCAGATATCGGTGATCATGGGCCCCTGCGCAGGAGGAGCGGTGTACTCGCCGGCCATCGCCGACTTCGTCTACCAGGTGGTGGGGTCCAGCCACCTGTTCATCACGGGGCCAGACGTCATCAAGGCCGTCACAGGCGAGGAGGTCAGCTTCGAGGAGCTAGGCGGGGCTTATAGCCACGCCTCGCGCTCGGGCGTCACGCATTTCGTCAGCGAGAACGGCAACGCGGTCCTGGAGGAGGTGCGCTACCTGCTGTCCTTCCTCCCCCTGAACAACATGGAGGTGCCGCCCTACTTCACGCCGACGGACGCTCCCGACCGCATGGACGAGGAGCTCACCACGATCGTCCCCGATTCCCCCAACCTCCCATACGACATGGTCCGCCTCATCGAGCTGGTGGTGGACGACGGAGACTTCTACCAGGTGCATGAGCAGTTCGCCCCCAACATCGTGGTGGGCTTCGCCCGTCTGGACGGCTACACCATCGGGGTGGTGGGCAACCAGCCGTCGGTGCTCGCCGGGACGCTGGACATCGACGCTTCCTTCAAGGCAGCTCGCTTCGTGCGCTTCTGCGATGCCTTCAACATCCCCTTGGTGACGTTCGTCGACGTGTCGGGCTTCCTGCCCGGTGTGGATCAGGAGCACGGAGGGATCATCCGGCAGGGTGCCAAGCTGCTCTACGCCTATAGCGAGGCCACGGTCCCGCGGGTGTCGGTCATCACCCGCAAGGCCTACGGAGGCGCCTACGTAGCCATGAACTCCCGCAGCCTGCGCGCCGACGCGGTGTTCGCCTGGCCCACGGCCGAGATCGCGGTGATGGGCGCCTCGGGGGCCGTCAACGTCATCTTCCGGCGGGAGCTCGGCCAGGCGGATGACCCCGAGGCCCGCCGCCGGCAGCTCATCGAGGGGTACGAGGAGACCTTCAACAACCCCTACATCGCTGCCGAGCGCGGCCTGGTGGACGAGGTCATCGAACCCAGGGAGACCCGGCCCCGGCTGATCCAGACGCTGGAGATGCTGCGCAGCAAGCGGGAGACGCTGCCTCCCAAAAAGCACGGCAACATACCCCTGTAGGGCCGAACGCGAGCGAGGCCCGAGCGGAGCGAGGCCGGGAGGGGGCCGCCTCGGTAGCATGCCCCCATGGAGTCGGTGCTGGTCGCCAACCGGGGGGAGATCGCGGTGCGGGTGGTTCGGGCGGCCCGAGAGCTGGGAATGCGCACCATCGCCGTCTACTCGGAGCTGGACCGCGACGCACTCCACGTCGCCCTGGCCGACGAGGCGTGGAACATCGGCCCCGCCCCGGCGGCCGAGTCCTATCTGAACATCGGGCGGTTGCTGGACGTGGCGCGGGAGTCCCGGTCCCAGGCGGTGCATCCCGGCTACGGCTTCCTGGCCGAGAACCCGGAGTTCGCAACGAGGGTGGTGGATGCCGGCCTGGTCTGGGTGGGGCCACCCGCCGAGGCCATCGCCATGATGGGGGACAAGATCGCCTCCCGCCGGGCGGCCGCCGAGGCCGGGTTTGGCCCCGTCCCCGGCACCCTCGAGCCGCTTGATTCCATCGATGCCGTCAAGAAGGTGGCGGACGAGTACGGCTACCCGGTGGCCATCAAGGCGGCTCACGGCGGAGGTGGCAAGGGCCTGCGGGTGGCCCAGGATCCTCAGGAGCTCGAGAGCGCCTTCGAGGGAGCGCGGCGCGAGGCGGACGCCTACTTCGGCAACCCCGAGGTCTATGTGGAGAAGTACCTGGAGCGGCCCCGCCACATCGAGGCTCAGGTCGTCTTCGACCAGCACGGCAACGGTGCCTTCCTGGGCGAGCGCGACTGCTCCGTCCAACGCCGCCATCAGAAGCTCGTCGAGGAGAGCCCTTCGTCCAATTTGACCGACGACCAGCGCCAGGAGCTGGGCAAATCCGCCCTGGCCGTGGCAGAAGCCTGCAGGTATCGCAACGCCGGAACGGTGGAGTGCCTGCTTGCCCAGGACGGCTCGTTGTACTTCTTGGAGATGAACACCCGCCTACAGGTGGAGCATCCGGTGACGGAAATGGTCACCGGCATCGACCTGGTCAAGGAGCAGCTGATGGTGGCGGCCGGGGAGCCCCTCTCCTTCTCCGGTGTGGAGACGCACGGCCACGCCATCGAGTTCCGCATCAATGCCGAGGATCCGGCCCGGGACTTCATGCCCCACCCGGGCAGGGTGGTGGAGTACCGAGAGCCGAACGGCTTCGGCATCCGGGTGGACAGCTGGATCCGACCGGGGACGGAGGTCAGCCAGTACTACGACAATCTGATGGCCAAGCTGGTCGTCTGGGGCCGCGACCGACAGGAGGCGCTGGCCCGTAGTGGCAGGGCGCTGGCGGAGTTCGAGGTGCGGGGCGTGCCGACCACCATCCCGGCCCACCTGCTGGTGGTGGATCACCCCCTGTTCCGAGAGGGCCACCACTACACCAGGTTCGTGGACGAGGAGCTGGATCTCTCGGCCATCCCCCGCCATACCGGCCCCACCCTCCCCGAAGAAGAAGCCCTAGAGGAGCGCCAGATGACCGTGGAGGTGGGCGGGCGCCGCTTCGTGGTCCGCTTCTGGGCGCCGGAGCTGGAGGTTCCCTCCGGCGGAGCCCGCCGCCCGGCCCCTCGCCGCCGGCCCCCCAAGCTGAAGAGGCCGGCCGCTGCGGCGGGAGAGGAGGCCGGCGTGGTCACCGCCCCCATGCAGGGAACCATCGTGAAGGTGATGGTGCGCGCCGGTCAGCGGGTGAGGGTCGATCAGTCGCTGTGCGTGCTGGAAGCCATGAAGATGGAGAACGAGGTCCGCTCCCCGATGGACGGCGAGGTGGTGGACCTTAGGGTGCAGGCCGGCGACACGGTGGCCACCGGCGCCGTGCTGGCCATCGTCAGGTAACTCCCTCGCTCCCCCACTTGGGATCAGGCGCTCAGACCGGCGGCGGATGGAGGCGAAGCCCTCGCTGGACGAAGTTGCGGTCCAAGGCCAGGGCTTCGTCGGTGCGCTCCCGCTCCATCAGCACAAAGGACGTGGCATCCACGTAGCTCCATGCCTTGTCCGGATGGGAGACCAGCAGCGACCAGGCATGCTCTTCGAGATCCTCGTCCACGCGCACCAGCTCGATGGACCGGCCGGCCCGGAACCGCTCTCCCCACGTCACCGCCTCGTGCCGGCCCAGCCGCACCAGTAGCGCCGTGTAGGCCTCGGCGAACACGTAGTTGGAAGTGAAAAGGGCCACCCGCTCCCCCATCAGCTGGCGAAGGGCTCGGCGGGCCTGCTCGTGCTCCCGCTCTGCGCGGTTACGCAGGGCGACGAAGGCGCTCGTGTCCACAAAGACGCGTCTCACGGACCGTAGAGGTCATCGTCCAGACTGGTGACCGTGGACGGCTCCCGTCCCTCGCCGGGTGCATCCTCGAGGAGGTAGCGGAGCAA
>JALYHC010000224.1 GCA_030776765.1 Actinomycetota bacterium
GGCCTCTTCCGGCACCAGCCGGGGGGGCTCCTCGTCGGGCTCCCTGACGGATCCCTCGATATCTCCCGCCGCCGCCCGGATGGTGGTGGGGTCGGGAGGCGGCGGCAGCTCGGCCTGCACCTCCACCACCCGCTCTTGGAAGGCCTCCTCGAGCTGGTCCTGGGCTCGGGCGGTCACGAACGTGGTACCCCATAGCTGATAGGCCAGGAAGGCGAAGATGAGCAGGCCGCTGCTGATGAACCCCCAGCCAACCACTTTTAGTGCTCGCACGACCCGCCTCCGCGACTGCTCACCCAAAGGGTACCAGACCTTCGCCGGTTCCGAAGTGGCCCGAAGGCCCTGACTACCCTGCCAGACATGCCCAAGTCCAAGAAGCGCCGTAAGCCGCGCCGCCCTCCCCCTCCCCCCGCTCCCCGCAAGAAGGCCAAGAGACCCTCGCCCAGGTGGTACGTGATCACCATGGCGGCGCTGATCGGGCTGGGAGTGCTGGTCATCGTCCTCAACTACGTGACCGTCTTGCCCGGGTCCCCCGACAACCTCTACCTGTTCGGTGGGCTGTTGGCCATCGCAGCCGGGTTCGCCATGACCACCCAGTACCGCTGAATCACACCATTGTGATTCTCCCCAGGCTTGTTCACACCTGTGGAAAACCGGAGCTCGGTTAGCGACCGGCGAACCCGAGGTTCTAGTGGCGCCCCAGGCGCGGCTATTGCCCAAGGGTTCAGATAAGTTCGGGCTAGGCGACCGGCTCCATCTCCTCCCGGCAGTGCTTGGGGGCGGCAGCCTTCTCCTCGGAAAGGTGGGTCATGGTGACCCTGGTCCCGCAGAGGGAGCACCGGTAGTCGAGCTGCACCGGCACGACCGCCTGCGGATCGGGCTCGGGGGCCGGGCTGGCCAGCAGTCGCACCGCCCCCAAGCCCAGGCGAAAGATCACCACGCCGATGGCCAGGGCGATCAGCAGGTCGACGGCCGACACTGGTGGCAGGCCTACAGGCGCTCGATGATCAGGGCGTTGGCCATCCCGCCTCCCTCGCACATCACCTGCAGGCCGTAGCGGCCCTGGCGACGCTCCAGCTCGTGGAGCAGCGTGGTGAGCAGCTTGGCGCCGGTGCAACCCAGCGGATGGCCGAGGGCGATGGCGCCGCCGTTGACGTTGACCAGCTCCCAGTCCACCTTGGTCTCCCGGCGCCAGGCCCCTACCACCGAGGCAAACGCCTCGTTGACCTCGAAGACGTCGATATCGTCAACGGTCAGGCCGGCCCGCTCCAGGACCTTGGCGGTAGCCGGGATGGGCCCGGTCAGCATCATGATGGGATCGACTCCGGCCAGGGCGAATTCCACGAAGCGGGCTCGGGGTCGCAGGCCCAGCTGGTCGGCTCGCTCCTCGCTGGTGATGAGCACCGCCGCCGCCCCGTCGGAGATCTGGGAGGAATTGCCGGCCGTGATCACCCCGTCTGCTTTGAAGACCGGCTGCAAGCTGGCCAGCTTCTCCGGCGAGGTGTTCCAGCGGATCCCCTCGTCCATCGTCATCAGCTCCCGGCTGCCGTCATCGAGGGTCACCTCCACGGGCAGGACCTCCCTTTCGAAGCGACCTTCCTCGGTGGCCCGCATGGCTCGCCGGTGCGACTCCAAGGCGATCTCATCCAGCTCCTGGCGGGGAATGGCCCACTTCTCGGCGATCAGCTCGGCCGAGATCCCCTGGGGAACCAGGTTGCGGTCGTAGCGGTCCATCATACGCGGGCCGAAGGGGACCCCGGGCCCCTGCTGGGCGGTGATGCCCATCGGCACCCGGGTCATCGACTCCACCCCCCCGGCGATGGCTACCTCGTAGGCGCCCGCCATCACACCCTGGGCGGCAAAGTGGGCCGCCTGCTGCCCGGAGCCACACTGGCGGTCCAGCGTGGTACCGGGTACCTCGTCGGGGAAGCCGGCGGCCAGCACGGCGTTGCGGGCCAGGTTGACCCCCTGCTCGCCCGTCTGCATGACGCAGCCAATGATCACGTCGTCGACGAGGGCCGGGTCGAGGCCGTTGCGCTCGGTGAGGGCCTTCAGGACCTCGGAGGCCAGATCGACGGGGTGCCAACCCTTGAGCTTCCCGTCCCGCTTCCCTACCGGGGTGCGGACGGCGTCCACGATGACGGCGGTTCTCATGTCAACCTCCTGGTGGCTGTCCGTGGAGATGAGCGGATTCGAACCGCCGACCCCCTGCTTGCAAAGCAGGTGCTCTTCCAGCTGAGCTACATCCCCGTGAATATCCCTTGTGTTGCAAGGGTTTTCGCCTGGTCGGTGCCTCGGGCCCCGCAAACACAGCGCTGGTACAGCAACATGCCTGCGGTGACCGGCTCCGACGCGGACAGTGTACGACGGGTGATGGACTCGTGGGTGCCCACCTCCGCCCAGCCCGAACGAACCCCGAGGATTGAGACCTTAAGTCGAGGCCGCCCCTTAGCTTGCTCAACTTCCTAGAGTGCTCGCACATACCCCCTCAAGGTAGAGTCCATCGAGTGGGAGCACATTCGAGGCCTTCCTGCTCTACATCCTCGTGGGAGATGCCGGTCGAGCCGCGAGCCCCGCCGCGCGCTCAGCGACCGCCGTACCCCTCCGCCTGGCGCTCCTCGTCCACCACCCGCACGCCGTAGGTGTAGGTGAGTTTGCCCCCCAGCCAGCCCGAGACCGCCAGGAGCGCGAGGGCCACGACGGAGATCGCCAGCGGGACGGCGGCCACCGGGGCCTGCTCAAGCTGGCCCCTCCGGACGGCGAAGCCGATGGCGAACAGGGCGACCACCGTCAGGTTGAGACTCATGTGCCAGAAGGCGGTCGAGAATGCCTTCGTCCCTCTGGGGATCACCAGCAGGTCGAGGAACCCGAAGACAGCCGCCGCCAGCGCTCCGAGGATGCCCAGGCCGATCAGCCAGAGCGACCCCTTGACGAACACGGCGGCATCGGCGGCCAGGAAGGAGGCGAGGTCGAAGACGAGGCTCGCCACCCAGGCCCCGATGGGGACCACCACCATCAAGGGGTGAAAGGGGTGGCCCAAGGGTCCGGCGACGACGGTCAGCGGTCGCTTGGCCCGATGCTGGGATTCCGTCGGGGCGGTCATGGTTCCTCCTTTGCTCGAGAGGCGAGATGGTGGGCGAGACGGGCGGCGAGCGCCATGATCGTCTGGCCGGGCTGGGCGCCCCCGGGGGTGACGAACACGCTGGCGTCGCAGATGAAGAGGTTCGGGTGGTCCCAGGTCCGGCACGTGCGATCCACGACGGAGGTCCCGGGGTCGGCGCCCATCCGGCAGCCCCCGAGGAGGTGGTCGTTCCCCTGGCCGGTGACGACCTGGGCGGCCCCCGCCGCCTCGAGGATCTGGCGGGCGAGGCGATGGATCTCCTCGCGCATCTTCCGCTCGTTCTCCCCGAAGTCGAAGGTGATCCGAGGGCGGGGCACCCCGAACTCGTCCACGTCGTCGCCGAGCTCGACGCGGTTCCCCTCATACGGGAGGCACTCGCCCTCGGTGCCGAGGACGAGGTAGTGGGGGTAGGCCTCCAGCTCCCGCACCAGGCGCTCGCCCCACCATCCTTCCCCGCTGCTCGCCAGCCCGTTGGCGAACTCGGCGGGGAAGAGGCAAGAGGTCATCCAGCTCCAGCCCCCCACGAAGCTCCGACCAGGCTGGGTGCCGTAGTGGTGCTGGGAGAGGAGCGTCCCGGGCGCCGTCGACCACTGGTGGACGGTTCGGGGAAACGGGCCATGCCGCTCTCGGCCACGTGGGCGAGCAGGTAGCGGCCGAGGGTCCCCGAGGAGTTGGCCAGGCCGTCGGGGTACCCAAGGGTGGCGGAGTTGAGCAGCAGCCGGGGGTTCTCCACGCAGAAGGCCGAGAGAATGTAGACGTCGGCCTC
>JALYHC010000225.1 GCA_030776765.1 Actinomycetota bacterium
CCCTTGTGGGGCCTCCGGACCCTCATGGCACACTTTGCCGATGCAGCTTCTCACGGTAGGCCACGGGACCGCCCGGCAAGAGAACTTCCTTCGCTTGCTGACCGACCAGGGCGTGGAGCGCCTGGTCGATGTCCGCACCGCTCCAGGAAGCCGCCGCCATCCTCACTTTCGCAGCCAGGCCATGGAGGGGTGGCTGGCCGAAGCCGGCATCGGCTATCGCTGGGAACGAGCCCTGGGGGGATGGCGCAAGTTGGCGCCTGACTCGCCCAACACCGCTCTGCGCAACGAGAGCTTCCGGGGGTACGCCGACTACATGAGGACCGGCCAGTTCTGGGAGGCCCTCCAGAGCCTTACCCAGCAAGCCGAAGGAGAGAGGACGGTGGTCATGTGCTCGGAGAGCCTCTGGTGGCGCTGCCATCGCCGGTTACTGGCCGATGCGGCGATACTGGCCCTGGGGGTGGAGGTGCTCCACTTGATGCACGATCGGCGGCTCGTCCGCCATCACCTCACCGGGGGAGTCCGCCTGGGGGAGGAGGGCCTGCCGGTCTACGACGTGGGCGGCGCTCCCACTCTCCCGGACGTGGGGTGATGGAGGTCCCGCCCCCCATACGGGAAGCCATGGTGGCCCACGCCCGCTTCTGCTTCCCCGAGGAGGCGTGCGGCTTGCTGGCGGCCGACCAGGACGGGCGGCTCCGCATGGCCTACTGCCTGACCAACATCGAGCACTCGCCCACTACCTTCACGCTGGACCCCACCGAGCACTTCCGTGCCCTGAAGCATGCGGAGCGGCTGGACTGGCACCTGGCGGGGGTCTTCCACTCGCACACCCACACGGCCCCGTACCCCTCACCCAGGGACGTGGCTCTCGCCAACGAGCCGCATTGGCTCTACCTGATCGTCGGGCTGGCGGACTGGGCGGAGCCGTCCCTGGGCGGGTACTGGATCCGGGAGGGGAAGGTTCTCGAAGAGCCGCTGGTTGTCACTCGATGAGCGACCGAAGACCGACCGCATGCCCGTCCGAGTGCACCTCCCCACCGTTCTTCGCCCCCTGACAGGGGGGGAGCCGGTGGTCACCGCTCATGGAGACAACCTCGAGGAGGTTTTCTCGGACCTGGAAGGGCGCTACCCGGGTCTGGCCGAACAGCTGGTGGACGGCCGGGGGGGCCTGCAGCGGTACGTCAACGTCTTCCTGGGCGACGAGGACGTCCGCTACCTGGACGGGCTGCAGACCCGGGTGCCAGACGGCGCAGAGATCTCCATCCTGCCGGCCGTCGCCGGGGGCTGACCTGCGAGGCGACGACCCGCTGGCCCTGGTGGGCCACACCCCTCTGGTTCGCCTGTCGCGGCTCTCCCCCCGCCCCGAGGTGGCCATCTACGCCAAGCTGGAGTGGTACAATCCGACCGGCTCGGTGAAGGACCGGGTGGCGGCGGGCATGGTCCTGCAGGCCGAGGCCGAGGGCATCCTCGCTGCGGGCGCCCATTTGGTGGAGCCTTCCTCCGGCAACACCGGCATCGCCCTGGCACGCGTCGCCCGCCTGAGGGGATACATCCTGACGGTGCTCCTGCCCGCCAACGTGAGCGAGGAGCGCAAGCAGCTGCTGGCCGGCTTCGGCGCCACCGTGGTGGAGACGCCCGCCGAGGAGGGCTCGAACGGGGCCATCGCCCGGGCCGAGTCACTGGCCGAGGAGCGCGGGTACGTGCTGCTGCACCAGTACCAGAACGCCGCCAACCCCGCCGCCCACTACCACGGCACGGGGCAGGAGCTGCTGGAGGCGCTGGACGGCGCCGACGCCTTCGTGGCCGGATTGGGAACCGGCGGCACGCTGATGGGGGTGGGGGGTGCCTTGCGCGATGCCAACCCCTCAACGCAGGTGGTGGCCGTGGAGCCGCCGGCAGGGGAGCAGGTGCTGGGCCTGCGCTCCTTGGACGAGGGCTACATCCCCCCCGTCTTCGACCCTGCCTTCGTGGACGGCAAGATCCTGGTGCGTTCGGAAGCGGCGGTGCTGATGACCCGCCGGCTGCTGCACGAAGAAGGGCTCTTCGCCGGCCTCTCCTCGGGGGCGGCGGTGCACGGCGCCCTGCGGTGGGCCGAGCGGCTGGAGGAGGGGGTCGTGGTCACCCTGCTTCCCGACGGCGGTTGGAAGTACCTCTCCACGGGGGCCTGGACGGATCCCGTGGACGAGGTCGTGGAGAGGATCTCGGGCCAATTGTTCTTCTAGTGCGTACACTCCTGCCGTGCGGTTGACGGTGCTGGGATCGAACGGGACCTACCCCACGCCCGGGCGTCCCGCCTCCGGCTACCTCCTGCAGCATCGGGGACAGAACATCTGGGTGGACACCGGGTCGGGCACCTTCGCCATGCTGCAGGAACTCATCCCCTTCAGCGGGGTGGAGGCGGTGGTGGTGACCCACGTCCATCCCGACCACTGCGTTGATCTGCTGGCCTTCTATCACGCGATCTACTATGGGAGGCCGCGCCACAGCGGCATCCGAGTGCTGGCCGCCGACTTGGTGGCCGAGCGGCTGGGGGCCCTGCTCAGCGCCGACGGAGACCACGGCTTTTGGGAAGCGCTGGCGTTCACGGCCGTGGCGCCGGGGGACGAGGCGGTGGTGGGGGACATCTCGCTCACCTTTGCCCAGGCGGACCACCCGGTGCCGACGGTGGCCGTCCGGGCGGAGGCCAACGGCAAGGTGCTCACATACTCCTCCGACACGGGAGTGGATGGAGAGGTGCAGGCCCTGGCCCAGGACGCCGACCTCTTTCTCTGTGAGGCGACCTACCAAGGGCGCGGCGAGGACAAGCCGTGGCCGCACCACCTCACTGCGGCCGAGGCGGGAGACATGGCGCGGGCCGCGGGAGTCAGGCGGCTGATGCTCACCCACCTGTGGCCTACCCTGGATCCGCAGCGCTCGATCGCCGAGGCGGAGGGGGCCTTCGGCCGCCCGGTGGCGTTGTCCGTTCCCGGCATGGAGATCGCCATCTGAGCCATTCGAGGGGAGGGGGAGAGATGTCGCGGCGCACCGAACGGCCGCAGGACGGGTTGCGGCCGGTGCACATCAGGCGGGGCTACACCGACATGACCCCCGGCTCGGTGCTCTTCGAGATGGGCCGCACCCGGGTGCTGTGCACCGCCTCCTTGGAGACCGAGCTTCCCCGATGGCTGCGCGGGCAAGGCAAGGGCTGGGTGACGGCCGAGTACGCCATGCTTCCCGGTTCCAGCTCGCAGCGGATCACCAGGGACAGCTACCGGGGAGGTCGTGCCAAGGAGATCCAGCGGCTCATCGGGCGGAGCCTGCGCTCGGTGGTCGACCTGGAGCGGGTCGGGGAGATGGTCCTGCGGGTGGACTGCGACGTACTGCAGGCCGACGGTGGCACCCGTACCGCGGCCGTCACCGGCGCATGGGTAGCGGTCCACGACGCCTTGCAGGCCGCGGTGCAGGAGGGGCGCACGGACGCCTCGGCGCTCCTCGATCAGTGTGCGGCGGTGAGCGTGGGACTGGTGGACGGGATCCCCCTGCTCGACCTTGACTACGCCGAGGACGTCGAGGCCCAGGTGGACATGAACGTGGTGATGAGCGGCTCGGGCAGGCTGGTGGAGGTGCAGGGGACGGCAGAAGGAAGCACCTTCTCCCGTCAGCAGCTCATGGAGATGCTCGAGCTGGCCGAGGGCGGCATCAAGGAGCTGGTGGCCGCCCAGCGAGAGGCGGTGGCGGCCTGACGCCCAATGAGGTGCCCGATGAGGTGGTGGTGGCTTCGAAGAACCCGAGCAAGGTGCGGGAGGTGGAGGAGGTGCTCGCCTCATTGGGAGTGCATGTGGTGAGCGGCCTTCAGTGGCCGGACGTGGAGGAGACCGGCGGCACCCTGGAGGAGAACGCGCTGCTCAAGGCGAGAGCCGTCGCCGAGGCCACCGGACGGGCGGCCCTGGCCGACGACACCGGCTTGGAGGTGGCCGCCTTGCAAGGGGAACCAGGGGTGCTTACCGGCCGGTTTGGGGGTCCGAAGGCGACCGACCAGGACAACGTTGTGCACCTTCTTCAGGCCCTGGAGGGCGAAGTGGAGCGACGGGCCCGCTTCCGCACGGTGGTGGCGCTGGTGAGGCCCGACGGGCAGGAGGTGGTGGCCGAGGGGGTCCTGGAGGGACATATCGCCCGGTCCCCGAGGGGCGAAGGAGGCT
Organism: Actinomycetota bacterium; assembly: GCA_030776765.1. Taxonomy (GTDB): domain Bacteria; phylum Actinomycetota; class Acidimicrobiia; order Spongiisociales; family JALYHC01; genus JALYHC01. Next base: position 4,176 of record JALYHC010000225.1, read on the forward strand.
TCGGCTACGACCCGGTCTTCGAGGTGGAGGGGAGGACCCTGGCTGAGCTTCCCATCCACGCCAAGCACGCCGTCAGTCACCGGGGAAGGGCGCTTCGGGCTCTGGTCGAACGGCTGGGCTGAGCAGGTTTCGGTGATGTGGGGGCCGGGGTATACGGCCGGCAGGAGCTGGTGGCCGCCATGGTCACTGTGGGAGGAGGTCTTCATGAACCTGAACTACTTGACCGGCAGGCTGGGCGCAGCCGGAGACCGGGTGGCGGAGAAGTCCGGTCGCGGTCGTCGGCGGTTCCCGATGGCCCAGCGAACCACCCGCAGGCGACGCCGGCGCCTGGGGAAGGGCCTGCTGTTCTGGACCATGGCAGGACTGGCGGTGGCCTGGGTTGCCTACCGGTTATCGGGCCGGGAGAGCCTCTACGAGGACCAGGAGGAGGAGTGGGGCTCCAGGGAGAGGACGGCAGAATCGACCGATCTCTCTGCGGTGGTACCGCCCCCCGTGGAGGAGGTCGATGCCGAAGAGGAGTGGCGCTCGTCGGAGTCAGGGATGCAGGACAATGACCCGACAGACGTCGAGGCGGCGGTCCCCGGCGCCGGTGAAGAGGGGGATGGCCAGGGAGAGGCGGAGGAGGAGCGCCCGGGCTCCTGATTCCTGCCTGAAGGCACCGAGCTAGTTTGGTCCTCTTTCCCGTCCGGCTACTCTGACCGGCCGGGAAAGAGGGGCTAGCCGGGTGAGTGAACAGCAACCCGATCTTCGGTACGCGGGCCGGTGGTGGGCTCGCTTCGTGTTCTTTCTGGCCCTCCTCGCCCTGCTGGGCTTCGCCTGGCCGGGCGCCTCCATGGCCGGCGAGCTTCCGCTGTCTGATCCTCCTTCCTTGCCGGAGGTCCCGGCCGAGGTCGACGTTGAGGAGGAGTGCGAGGGCGATCCCTGCGCCGGCCTAGAGGTAGCCGATCTGCTGGATGACGACGACGAAGAGGACGAGGACAAAGAAGACAAAGAAGACAAAGAGGACAAAGAGGACAAAGAAGACAAAGAGGACAAAGAAGACAAAGAGGACAAAGAG
>JALYHC010000226.1 GCA_030776765.1 Actinomycetota bacterium
TGGGTGGGGAGCCCGGCGTGGGCAAGTCCACCCTGCTGCTGCAGGCGGCAGCCTCCCTGGCCGGGCAGGGCCGGCGGGTCCTGCTGGCCAGCGCCGAGGAATCGGTCCAGCAGCTGGGCCTGCGGGCCCAGCGGGTGGGCATCGTCGGCGAGGGGGTGTACTTGCTGGCCGAGCCGGACGTCGACGCGGTGTTGGCCGCCGCCCGGGAGCTTCGGCCAGACCTTCTGGTGGTCGACTCGGTGCAGACGCTGACGGCTTCCGAGCTGGGGAGCTCGCCCGGGGGCGTGGTGCAGGTCCGGGAGTGTGCAGGGAGGGTGATCCGCTTCGCCAAGGAGCACGGGACGGCCACGGTGCTGGTGGGCCACGTGACCAAGGACGGTGGCATCGCCGGGCCCAAGCTCCTGGAGCACGTGGTGGACGTCGTGCTGTACCTGGAGGGTGAGCTGGAGCATGGGCTGCGGGTACTGCGCGGCCTCAAGAACCGCTTCGGGCCTACCCATGCGGTGGGCCTGTTCGAGATGCAGGGGGAGGGCCTGGTCCAGGTCCCCGACCCCTCGGCCATGCTGCTCGGCGACTGGCGGGGGTCGGTGGCCGGGACGGTGGTGTTCCCGGCCGTGGAGGGGCGCCGGCCGGTCCTCGTCGAGGTGCAGGCGCTGGTGTCCTCTTCCTCCACCCACCAACCGCGCCGCAGCGTCAAGGGATTGGAGCCGGCCCGCATTCATCAGTTGCTGGCCGTCCTCGAGCGCCATGCCCGCCTCCCCTTCTCCAACCTGGAGGTCTACGTGAGCGTGGTGGGAGGCGTGCGAGTGCGGGAGCCGGCCGCCGACCTCCCCATTGCGCTGGCCCTCGCCTCGTCGCTGCTCGACCGGCCGTTGGGGGCCGCCGGTGCATGGGGCGAGGTGGGCTTGACCGGCGAGGTTCGGCCCGTTCCCCACGAGGCCCGTCGCAGGGAGGAGGCGGCCCGTCTCGGGCTGGAGCGGGTAGTAGCATCCGGCCGAGGAGGTGTGGCCCGCATCGACCAGGCACTGGCGGAGGCGGGCCTGATGGGGGTGCCTGATGGGGAGTGCCGGATAGGGGCTGCCTGATGGGGAAACCGCATAGTACGCTCGCTCCGGTGGACGCCGTTCCTGCTCCTCTGCTCGAAGTCCTGCGCCGGCTGGCCCCCGGCACCCCCCTTCGGGACGCCGTGGAGCGGATCCTGCAGCAGGGCAAGGGGGGCCTGGTCATCCTCGGCTCCGGCCCCGAGGTGGAGGCGGTCTGCTCGGGGGGTTTCCTCCTCGAGGATGCCCCCTTCACTCCCCAGCGGCTGGCCGAGCTGGCCAAGATGGACGGGGCCATCGTGGTGGACGACGATGGTGAGCAGATCCTGCGGGCCAACGTCCACCTGTTGCCGGATCCCTCCATCCCCACCGACGAGACCGGCTCTCGGCACCGCACCGCCGAGCGGGTGGCACAGCAGACCGGGAGGCCGGTGCTCTCGGTCAGCGAGGGACGCAGCGTGGCCACCGTCTTCGCCAAGGAGGGCAAGCACCAGCTGGAGAGCTCTACCCAGCTCCTCGCCCGAGCCAACCAGGCCTTGCAAACCATGGAGCGCTTCCGGGGGCGCCTGGACGAGGCTGAGGAGCGCTTGACCCGCTTGGAGATGGAGGACCTGGTCACCTTTCGCGACGTGGTGGCCCTCTTGCAACGCAACGAGCTGGTGCGCCGCATGGGCTCCGATATCGAGGATTACGCCGTCGAGCTGGGAGGGGAAGGAGGCCTGCTCCGCTTGCAGCTGGCCGACCTGCGGCAGGGCATCGACCGGCTGCGCGACCTGGTGGTGCTTGACTACGTGCGCCCCCGGCGGTCCAGCAGCTATGAGCGGGCGCTGCAGGAGCTGGAAGAGCTGCCCACCCAGTTCGTCTATGAACCGCTCCGGGTGGGCTTCACCTTGCGCATCGATCGCCTGGACACCCAGGCGCGTCCTCAGGGCTACCGGCTGCTGGAGCGGGTCCCCCGCCTGCCCGAGAGCGTCAAGGACGCCTTGGTGGACCATTTCCAGGACTTCCAGAAGATGCTGCGCGCCTCGCCGGAGGATCTCGACGAGGTGGAGGGGGTGGGCCGGGCCCGGGCGCTGGACCTGCGCCAGTACTTCGACCGCCTCCTCGACGATAGCCGAGTCTGGAGCGTGGGCGACATGTAGGCAACCGGGGGGAACTTCGGTCCTTCATTACACTGGATCCCAGCCTCTCCCCCGGTAATCCATGACCAAGAAGAACCCTCCCGAGCTTCAGCATGTCGGTGGCGGCTGGTACGAGCTTCCCGACGGCTCCAAGGTGCAAGGCAAGGAAGCCGCCCTGCAGGCCCTCGACAAGCTCGCTTCCGCCGAGACGTCTTCTGCACAGAGGGCCCCCGACCGAAAACCATCCTCAAAGCCCAAGAAGCAGCCGGATCAGGCGTCCCAGGCGCCTGAAGAGCCACAGTCGCCCTTCGAGGTGGGTGACAAGGTGGTCCACCCCCATCACGGAGCGGCGGTGATCGTCAAGGAGGAGAGGCACAGCTTCGACGGGGATAAGACCAAGTACTTCGTGCTGGAGGTGGCCACCGACCAGCTCACCCTGCGCCTGCCCGTCGACAAGGCCGAGGAGATCGGGCTGCGGCCGGTGATCTCCAAGACGGCCTCCCGGAAGGTCTTCTCCATCTTCCGCGAGGAGCCGCAGGAGGCCGGGAGCAACTGGAGCCGCTGGTACAAGGTGCTGACCGAGAAGATCACCAGCGGTGACATCTTCCAGGTGGCCGAGGTGGTACGGGATCTCAGCTATGCCCAGCAGACCAAGGGCATCTCGCCGGCCCTCAAGCGCATGCTCTCAAAGGCCCGGCTCACCCTGACCAGCGAGCTTCGCTTCGCCCTCGACATCTCGGAGGAGGAGGCGACGAAGAGGCTCGATCGAGCGCTTCCCAAGTTGCAAGGCGATCGGTGAGGGCGGAAGGCCAAAGTTGATCGTCGAAGCGGTTCGCCTCCTCATCACCCTGGCCCTCACCGCCGCCGGTTTCGAAATGGGGGGCGTGGTGGAGCGCCGGATGGCCGGCGGTGCTTCCGAGCTGGCCAGGGTGGAGGGAGCCCTGCTCGGGGCGGCGTTCGGCTACGTGCTGGGCGGGGTCCTGGGGCGCTCGATCCGCTCCGGTCTCGACGTCGCTCCCGAGGTGCTGGGCCCCCGCTGGTCGGGCTCGGAGCTCTTCGCGGCGGCCTTCGGGGTGGTGGCCGGGATGGCGGTGGGTGCCGTGCTGGCCATCCCGGTGATCGTCTTCCTGCCCGCCGCGGTGGGATGGCCGGTCGGCGCCCTCGTGGTGTTCCTCTTGAGCGCTTTCGCCGGGCGCATCTTCGCGGCTCGCTCGGAAGACCTGCTGCTGGTGGCCGGGCTGAGGCCCCGAGCCCCCCTGATGAGCAAGCGCTTGGGTAGCAACTCGGCCGCTTACCTGCTGGACAGCTCGGCGGCCATCGATGGGCGGGTGCTGGAGCTGGCCCGGTCCGGCCTGCTCAAGGGGCAGGTCTGGGTCCCGGCCTTCGTGGTCGATGAGCTGCAGGCGGTCGCCGACGCCGCCGACCGGAGCCGGCGGCGCCGGGGGCGGCGGGGGCTGGATGTGGTGGACGCCCTGCGGGACGTGGACGGGGTGGAGCTGGCCGTGCTGGAGGACTCGGTGCCCGAGCAGCCGGAGGTGGACGCCAAGCTGGTGACCCTGGCGGCGCAGGCCGACGCCATCATGATCACCACCGATCACAACCTGGCCAAGGCGGCCGGTATCCGCGGGGTGGGCGTGCTCAACCCACATGCCTTGGGCGAATCCTTGCGACCGGCGCTGGTCACCGGGGAGCGGATGGTGGTGGCGGTCAGCCGCACCGGGTCAGAGCCCGGCCAGGGCGTGGGCTACCTGGACGACGGCACCATGGTGGTGGTAGAGGAGGGCGCCGAGCTGGTGGGCGGCGAGGTCGAGGTGGAGGTGACCAGCAGCCTGCGCACCTCGGTGGGACGGATGGTGTTCGGCCGGCCGGTGGCATGAGCGGGGAGGCCTGGGCGGTCCTGGTGGCCGGCGGCAAGGGGAAGCGCTTCGGTGGTCCCAAGCATCGAGCGGAGCTGCGAGGCCGGCCGCTGTGGGAATGGGGCCGGCGGGCCCTGCTGGAAGGCGGGGCGGCGCAGGTGGTGGTGGTGGGACCGGTGCCGGGGGGAGTGGAAGGGGGCTCTCGCCGCAGAGACTCGGTTCGAGCCGGGCTGGAGAGGGTGCCCGATCATGTGCGGTTCGTGTTGGTCCACGACGCCGCCCGGCCGCTCGCCTCACCGGCGCTGGTGAAACGGGTGATCGAGCGCCTGCGGGTGGGCGATGTGCAGGGGGTGGTCCCGGCCCTGGTGGTGCGCGACGCCCTCAAGCAGGTCGAGGGGGAGTGGGTGGTGGGCACCATCGAGCGGGAGCAGGTGATGACGGCGCAGACGCCGCAGGGCTTTGTCACTCAGGCGCTGAAGGCGGCTCACGCCGAGCTGGAGGGCGATGCGGCCGACGACGCGGCACTGGTGGAGAAGGCCGGGGGAGAGGTGGTGGTGATCGTGGGAGAGAGCGCCAACCTGAAGGTCACCTACCCCGAGGACATTGACACGGCCGAGGCTCTTCTCCCTCCCCCTCTTCTCGCGGGGGTCTCCTCCCTCCCCCTTGAGGGGGAGGGTTGGGGTGGGGGTGACTCCTTGGAAAAGAACCGTCGAAGGGGTGGGGGTCTTCGTCCCCCTCGGGGAGAGGGTATGAGGGTCGGTTGGGGCTTCGACGCCCATCGGCTGGGAGCTTCCCGGCCGTTGCGACTGGCCGGAGTGGTAGTCGACGCTCATCAGGGCCTGGCGGGAACCTCCGACGCCGATGTAGCGGCCCATGCCGTGGCCGACGCCCTACTGGGGGCGGCCGCCCTCGGTGACTTGGGGACGTACTTTCCCTCCTCCGACCCCCGGTGGGAGGGCGCCGACAGCATGGGCCTGCTGCGAGAGGTCGTGGAGCACGTGACGAAAAGGGGGTTCCGGGTCGGGTCGCTGGACCTCACCGTGCTGGCCGAGGCAGTACGGGTGGCGCCTCATCGAGAGGAGATGAGGAATGCCCTGGCGGCCGTCTTGCGGACCGGGGTGGAGCTGGTCTCGGTGAAGGCCACCACCACCGACGGCATGGGCTGGTTGGGCGCCGGCGATGGGGTGGCCGCCATGGCGGTGGCCGTCCTTTCGGCCCT
>JALYHC010000227.1 GCA_030776765.1 Actinomycetota bacterium
GTGGTGATGCCGGTGTACAACGAGCGCGCCACGGTGGCCGAGGCGATCCGCCGCGCCCGCCAGGCGGAGCTCCCGGTGGACAGGGAGATCGTGGTGGTGGACGACGGCTCGACCGACGGGACCAAGGACATCCTCGCCCGCCTGGCCGACTCGACGGTGCGGGTCTTCCATCAGCCGGAGAACCGAGGCAAGGGCGCCGCCGTGCGGCGGGGCATCGAGGAGGCCACCGGAGACCTGGTGGTCGTACAGGACGCCGACCTCGAGTACGACCCCCGAGACTGGGGCGCCATGATGCGGCCGCTCCTCGAGGGGCAGGCGCGGGTGGTCTACGGCTCGCGCTTCACCGGTGAGCGTCGCAACATGCTCTTCTGGCACTGGGTGGGGAACCGCTTCCTCACCTTGCTGACCGACGTGCTCTACAACACCACTCTTTCCGACATGGAGACCTGTTACAAGATGATGGACGCTCAGCTGGTTCGGTCGCTGCGCCTGGTCTCCGACCGCTTCGAGATCGAGCCGGAGCTCACCGCCAAGCTGCTTCGTTCTGGCGAGCGGATCTGGGAGGTGCCGATCCGCTACGCCGGAAGGGAGATCACCGACGGCAAGAAGATCTCCTGGCGAGCCGGGGTGCCCGCCATGTGGACCCTGGTCAAGTATCGCCTCGTCCCGCGTGGGATGCTCTTCCGATGATCCGGCAGGCAGTCCTGCTGCTGGGAGGGAGGGGGACCAGGCTCTGGCCCCTCACCGCCACCGTTCCCAAGGGCCTGCTTCCGCTGGCCGGCCTCCCCTTCGTGGAGTACCAACTGCGCCTGGTGCATGAAGGAGGCATCGAGGAGGTGCTGTTGGCGGTGGGCAAGGAGCACCAGGAGGCCTGGGCTACCTTCATCGAGCAGCGAGCGGGCCCACCCGAGCTGCAGCTGGTGGTGGAGGAGCAGCCGCTGGACACCGCCGGGCAGGTGGTCTCCCTGGCGCCCAGAATGGAGGAGCGTTTCCTGGTGCTGAACGGGGACGTGCTGTTCGACGCCTCGCTCCCCGACCTGCTGCAGCGCATGCCGGAAGGCGATGGGGTGCTGGTGCTGGCACGGGTGGAGGACCCCTCGGCCTTCGGAGTGGTGGTCTTGGACGCCGGCGACGCAGTGGAGCGGTTCGTGGAGAAGCCACCTCCCGGCACCGCTCCCGCCGACACCGTGAGCGCCGGCATGTACCTGTTCCGCCGCCAGGCGTTGGCCGGCTTCGGTCCCGGCCCTGTCTCCTTCGAGCGGCAGGTGTTCCCCGCGCTCGCCCAAGAGGGGCGCCTGAAGGGCTTGGTGACCGAAGGCCTGTGGGTGGACATCGGCACCCCAGGCCTCTACATCGCTGCGCATGGCCTGGTGCTGGGGGGGCACTGCCGCTTGCACCGTCCGGACGCTCCGCACCAAAGTGCCGAGGGGGCGGTGGTGGCCGGGCAACGCGAGGGGGCATGGAGCTGGGTGGGGCCCCACGCAGTGGTGGACGAGGGAGCGGTGGTGGCCGAGGCCGTGCTGCTGGACGGCGCCCACATCCATAGCGGGGCGCGGGTGGAGGGCGCCGTGGTGGGATGGGACAGCCGCGTGCTGCCGGGCGCGGGGGTGGCCGAGGGCGCAGTGGTGGGCCGGGGTTGCGAGATCGGCCCCGAGTGTGAGCTGGCCCGCGGGGTGCGGGTGGGGCCGGGCGCCTCCCTGGGAGTACGTGACATCAGCTTCTCGCCGCCCCCATGAGCCGCCGGGCCCTGGTCACCGGCGGAGCCGGCTTCATCGGCTCCCACCTGGTCGATCGGTTGGTCGACGAGCGATGGGAGGTGCTGGTGGTGGACGACCTCTCCAAGGGCCGGCTGGACAACCTGGCACAGGCGCGTCGCACCGGCCGGATGGACTTCCACCAGCTCGACCTGCGCGCTCGGGAGCTGGAGACGGTGGCCGGCCGGTTCGGCCCCCAGGTGATGTTCCATCTCGCCGCCCAGTCGGCGGTGCGGCCTTCCGTGGATGATCCCCAGTTCGACGCCTCGGTCAACATCCTGGGGACCATCAACCTCCTCCAGGCGGGCCGGGCGGGCGGCGTGGAGCGGGTGGTGTTCGCCTCCTCAGGGGGAGCCATCTACGGCGAGGGCGTCCCCCTGCCCGCCCGGGAGAGCTACCCCAAGCAGCCCAGCTCGCCCTATGGGATATCGAAGAAGGTGGTCGAGGACTACTTCCGCTTCTTCGGAGAAGAGTACGGGATCGACTACGTGTTGCTGGGCCTGGCCAATGTGTTCGGCCCCCGCCAAGACCCCCTCGGGGAGGGTGGGGTGGTGGCCATCTTCTCTCGAGCAATGTTGGACGGCCGCCGCCCGGTGATCTTCGGGGACGGGAGCCAGACCCGCGACTACGTGTACGTGCAGGACGTGGTCGACGCCTTCTTGCGGGCCGCCCATCGAGGAGGAGGGCGGCTCTTCAACATCGGCACCGGCTGGGAGACGTCGGTGCTGGAGTTGTACCGGCTGCTGGGCGAGCTGACCGGCTACGACGGCTCACCCGAGTTTGCCGAGCGCAAGCCGGGGGACGTGCAGCGGTCGGTGGTGGACGCCTCCGCCGCCCGCCAGCACCTGGGGTGGGAGCCCTGGACATCGCTCGAGAAGGGCCTGGCAGAAACAGTCCACTGGTTCCGAGAGAACTGAGCGGCAGGCTCTCTTCTCACCGAAACAGGTCCTCCTCCACCGGGCGCACCAGGTCGGCAGCCTTTCCCTCAGCCCGGGGATACTCGAGGCCTCGCACGATGGCCACCGGGATTCCCGTCGCCTTGCCCATCACCAGCTCGGCGGCGGCAGCCACTTCATCGGCCAAGGCCACCTCGGTCACCTCCAGAGCTCTCCCGCTTCGGTCGACCGTGCCCCGCAAGTCGAGGATGGCCGCCATCCCCGCCACCCCAATGGCCATGTCGACCAGTCCTCGCCGCCACGGCCGCCCGAAGGTATCGCTCACCACCACCGCCACGTCCAGCCCCGTCGCTTGGCGCAGGCGCCCGCGCAGGTGTGCCGCCGACCGGTCCGGATGGCGGGGCTGCAAGGCCGCCCAGCCCGGCCGAACGTTGGAGCGATCCACTCCGGCATTGGCGCAGATGAAACCCTGGCGCGTCTCGGAGATGACCAGGTCGCCCCGGCGCCGAATCACCGACACCGACTCCTCCTCCACCAGGGCGCGGTAGGCGCTCGGCTCGTCGTCGTCCAGCTCCACCAAGGCGCCTTCGGCTTTGGAGACCACCTTGTGGGTGACCACCACGATGTCACCCTCCTCCAGCGCCGGGCCGGATCGCTCGAGAGCCTCCAACAGAAGGGCGGGCAGGTCGTCGCCGGGGGAGATCTCGCGGATCCCGGCAACCGGGAGGACCTGCAGGGTCACGCGCTGGCCAGCAGGCGGGAGGCGAAGCGCTCGGCCGTCGGTGCGTCCACCATTCGAGTGTCGGTCACGTGCACCGCCAAGCCCAGCTCCTCGAGCGTGGAGCGGTCGTCCTCATCGCCCTGGTCGATCACCAGGTCGTCGAGCAGCCCTTCGTAGGCAGCCGCCACTCCCTGGTTGCCGCCCGGAAACCCCAAGGAGCGCAGCACCCGATCGGCAGGCCCCTTGAGGGCCTTGCCGCCAAACAGCGGGCTCACCGCCATCACTCGCCTCGCCGAGGAGATGGACTCGGCCACCCCCGGGACCGCCAGGATCGGCCAGATGGACAGCACCGGGTTGGAGGGTCCCACCAGCACCAGGTCTGCTCCGTCGATGGCGTCGATAACCCCCGGGGCCGGCTTGGCGGCGGCCGCCCCTTCGAACCTCACGTCGATCACCTCGTCGCGGTGGCCGCGTAGCACGAAGTAGTCCTGAAAGCTTCGCCAGGCGCCGTCCTCGGTGAGGACGCGGGTGCGCACCCGGTCGTCGCTGACCGGCAGCACGGCCGGCCCCAGGCCGAACCTGTGGCGGATGCGGGCGGTCACCGCGGAAAGGGGGGTCCCCCGATGAAGGAGGATGCTCCTGAAGAGGTTGGTGCCCAGGTCCCGGTCTCCGATGCGGAAGGAGGTCTCCTCCCCGAGGCCTTCCAGCTGCTCCATGGCGGCGAAGGAGTCCCCGGCCAGGCCCCAGCCCTGCGGCCCCTCCTGATTGGCCAGGGTGTAGATGACGGTGTCGAGGTCGGGGGAGACCTCCAGACCGTAGATCTCGTGATCGTCGCCCACATTGACCACGACGGTGAGATCGTCGCCCAGCTCGCCCGCCAGCCCTCGTGCCAGGCGAGCTCCCCCGACCCCTCCCGACAGCAGTGCCACCTTCATTGCCCCTCCGGCTCACGATCGCGGATTGCCTTGGTATCTGCCCGGCTCCAAAATGACCCTTCGATGTCCCTCCTGGAGGCACGGCCGGAGACCCCCACCTCCACCGCAGTGGTCGCCGCGGCGGTGACGGTCCACGACGCCTCCCGGCTGGAGGCCCTGGACGCCTTCGTCCGGCAAGTGTACGAGCCGGCCGCCGTGTTCGTGGTGGGAGGCGGGGATGATGTGCGCAACGCCGCCGAGGAGCTGGGGGCGGAGTGGGTGGAGGGAGCGGGCTCGCTCGTCGCCGCCCTCCCGGAGGACGTCACGCACGTCTGGCTGCTGCACGGGGACGTCCAGCCGCGCCCCGATGCGCTCGCCGCCCTGGTGCGGGAAGCGGAGCGGGTCGACGCCTCGGTGGCCGGCTCCAAGCTGCTCAGGGCAGACCGGCCCGAGCTCCTCGAGTCGGTGGGGGGCGCGTCCGACGTCTTCGACACGCCCTACTTCGGACTGGAGCAGGGTGAGGTGGATCAGCAGCAGTACGACGTTGTGCGTGACGTGGCCTTCGTGCCCACCACCTCGCTGCTGGTGCGGCGCGACCTCCTGCAGGGCCTGGGCGGGCCAGACCCTCGGCTGGCCGAGGAGGCGGCCGGTATCGATTTCTGCCAGCGGGCCCGCCTGGCCGGTGGGCGCATCGTCGTCGCTCCCTCTTCTGAGGTCCTTCACCGGGGGGACTGCCGGACATCCACGCCGGCCTGGCGGGAGCAGGCGGGGAGGGTGCGAGCCGTGCTCAAGGCTTATCGCCTGTTGACGCTGGCCTGGGTTCTGCCGATGGCGCTGGCGGTCGGGGTGCTGGAGGCGGTGGCGGCGACGTTTCTCGGCCGGAGCCGCGCCTTGCTCGACGTCGTCCTGGCTTGGGCCTGGAACCTCGGACGCCTGCCCGACACCTACCGAGCCCGGCGGCAGGTGCAGCGGGCGCGGCTGGTGGGCGACGAGGAGCTGTTTCGCTACCAATTGCGCGGCTCGTCGGCGCTTCGGCAGCTGGGGGAGGAGATGGCGGATCGGCTGCGGTCGCGCGCCGCCCGGGGAGCCCCTGGGCGGTGGAGCGACCTCGTGGAGATGGGCCAGGGAGCCCTGGCACATCCGGCCTCCCTATCGCTGGCGGTGGTAGGCCTGTTCGTGCTGGCCGCCTCGCGGGAGGTCTGGATGAGGGCACTGCCGCTGGTGGGCTATGCGCTGCCTCCTTCCCCATCTGGCTGGGACGCCCTGCGCTCCTATGCAGGGGGATGGAACGTGGCCGGCCTGGGCAGTACCGAGCCCCTGCGCCCGGCGGTGGCGGCTTCCGCCCTCGCCCAGCTCGTCTTCTTCGACCGAGCCGAGCTGGCCGCCGCCGCCCTGACGGTAGGGGCGCTGCTGGCCGGGGTCCTCGGGACGGCCCGGCTGCTGCGAGGCTTCTCGATCGGCGCCTATGGGCGATACGCGGCCGGTGCGGCATTGGTGGGAGGCCCGGCCACTCGCTTCATGCTGGCAGACGGCCACTGGCCGGGATTGCTCGCTCTCTCGACGGTGCCCTGGGTGCTGTGGTCGGCCTTGCGCCCCTGGCCCTCCAGTTGGCGGCGGCGGGCGGGACGGTTGGCTCTCACCGCCCTGCTCTTGGCGTGGGGGGCGGCCTACGCCCCCCTCGTCCTCTTGGTTCCCCCCGCCGCACTGCTGGCCTGGGCGCTGCTGGGAGATCGCCAGCGCTGGGCGGCGGCTCGAGCGGCCGCGGGTGCATTGATCGCCTCCCTGGCACTCTTTCCGTGGCTGGGGACCGTCGACCCTGCCTCTTTGGTCAGCGCCGGCCGCCCGGCGTTCTGGACCCCTTCCTCCTGGGCGGTGGGCCTCTTCTTGGCGGCCCTCCTGGCCCTTCTGTTGGCCGGGGGGCGCCGGCTGGTGGCTTTGGGGGGCTGGGGAGGGGTGCTGGTGGCCCTGGGCGCCGTGGCTGCGCGCACCGGCTCACTCGGCTGGGGGAACGAGGCGGCGATGGCCGGGCTGGTCACCGCCGCCACCGGCACGGCGTTGCTCACTGGGGCTGCTCTGGAGCTGTGGGCCCCGCTGCCCGGCGAGCGCCCGTGGCGGCGGACGGTGGGGTGGCTGGGAGCGGCGGCCGGGATCACCGTGGTGGCCGGCTCGCTGCTCCTGGTGGCGGGGGGCCGAGCGGGCCTCCCCGCCGACCGTTTCCGCGATGCCTTGCGCTTCACCACCAGCCGGCAGGTGGGAGAGGCCTCGGCCCGGGCGCTGCTGCTCGGCCCGGCCGAGACGCTGCCCGGCGACCACCGCCAGGTGGAAGGAGCGGCGTATCGGCTGGTCTCCACGCCGGTCCCTCACCTGTGGGAGGCCTGGCTGCCCGGCCCCCAGGCGGGAGATCGACGACTGGAGGAGGTGCTGGGAGATCTGGCCGCCGGCGATAGTCTGCGGGTGGGAGAGGCCCTGGCCCCCTTTGGGATCCGCTGGGTGGTGCTGACCGGGCCCACACCCTTCCAGGCATCCTTGGAGGTCCAGCTCGACCTGCAGCCGCTCTCGGGGCTCGACTATCCCGTCTTCGAGAACGAGGTGGCCGCCTTTCGGGCCATCGCCGGTGACGGGACCCCTTGGCAGTGGAGTGCGCCAGGATACCGTGGCGAGGCGCGCCCCGATGGGCGCCTGTACCTGGCGGAGAACGCCGACGACCGCTGGATGCCCGGCCCTTGGGAGCGAGCGGGCTGGGCTAACCGGGTATCGGCGGCCCAGGGCCGCGCCTGGTTCCCTCCGCTCGAGGACCTGCTGTTGATGGCTCGAGGTGCGGCGGTCCTCATGCTGTCACTCGTCGCTCTGGCATGGTGGGGAAGGGGGGAGGCGGATTGACCAGGCGATTGGCCATCCTGGTGGTCGTGGCGCTGCTGGTCGCCGGCGCCGCCTCCTTGCCGGCCCCGCTTGCGCAGACCGCCACCTTCCCGGCCGTCTCACCGCTGCAGCCGGCCCGGCCCGGGTCGGACAGGAGTGGGGTCTCCTACTGTCCGTGGGCGGCGGCGGGAGACCAGCGGGACACCATCGTCTCCCTTGCCTCGACGGAGCCGGGCAGCGTGGGCCTGTCCTTCCCAGCCGGTGGCGAGGCCGGTGAGCGCACCGAGCTCGACCTGGGAGGCCCGGCGGCCACCGCCTTCTCCTTGCGCAACTTGCTCCAGCGGGGCGATGCGCCGGCAGTCGTCGAGTTCTCCGACGGGCTCTCGGCGGCGGCCGCACTAGTGCGGGGCCGGGGGCTCTTGTCCGGCGACCCCTGCCCCGACTCGATTCCCAAGCTGTGGCAGTTACTCGGCGGTTCCACCCGGGAGGGGGAGCGGTTGGTGCTCCGCTTGTTCAACCCCTTCCCTGAGGACGCCAAGGTGACCATCTCGGCGGTCAGCGAGCTACCCGGGCTCGAGGCGCCTGCCCAGTTCGAGGCGCTCACGGTGGCCTCTCGAGGCTGGCGAGATGTCGAGGTGGCCGAGCTGCTCAACCTCAGAGAGCAGCTGGCTTTCACGGTCACGTCCGGCCAGGGACTGGTGGTCCCCGCCCTGATGCTGCAGTCGGGGTCGCACCAGGCAGTCTGGCCCGGCACTGGCCAGAGCCAGGTGTGGGAGTTCCCGCTGGTGAGGGCCGGAGGCCTGCGGCCGGTCCTGGCCTTGAGGAACGCCGGGTCGCGGGACGTGGCGGTCGACGTGAGCCTCTTCACGTCCGACGGGCCCCGCCCGGTGGCGCAAGAGGTGGTGCCGGGCAACAGAGAGGTGCGCATCTCTCTCGAGGGACTGGGGAAGGGGGACTTCGGTGTCCGCCTGCAGGCCGAGGGGCCGGTGAGCGCCGTCCTGCTGGGAGAGGGGGCGCAAGGCCGGGCCGCCACCCCCGGGGCTTCCCGTGCGGCCCGGCGCTGGATCGCTCCTGGCCTGGGTGCCAAGGCGCCGGTCCGTTACGACCTGTGGCTGCTCAACTCGGGGACCGAGCCCCTCACGGTCACCCTCCGGCCTCTCCAGGCCGGCGGTGCGGCCGGGCCGGTCGACAAGGTGGCCCTTCCCGCCGGATCAGTCCGGTCGGTGCAGATCACGCAGGGGGCGATGGCCGGGCTGGTGGCCGAGTCGCTACGTCCCTTCTCGCTGGCCTGGAGCGCCATGAACGACAACGACGTGGCCTACCTCTCGGGCGTGCCGATCAGTGAGTGAGGCGATCGTGCGCCTGGCCGTGGTCGGGGCCGTGGTCATGGTGGCGCTGCTGGTGGGGTGGGCGCTTCGCAGCCGACGAGCGGGGGTGGGGCAGGGCCGGGTTCGAGTCGATGGCTTGGGCCCATGGCCGGCGGTGCTCGTCTTCACCCGTGAGACCTGCGCCACCTGTCGGCCGGTGCTGGAGCTGCTGGAGGAGATGCCGGGGCGCTGGCCGGTACGGGAGTTGAGGTACGACGAAGAACCGGCCCTGTTCGATGGGGCCGGCGTGGCGGTGGTGCCACTGGTGGTGGTGGTCGGCCCAGACGGCCAGGTCCTCGACCAGCTGGCCGGGCTGCCCTCCCGCCCCCGCCTCTCGAAAGCGCTCAGCGGAACCTGAGGCACTGGTGCCCCGCCACGCGCCACTATTCCCTGCGTTCCGGGTCGGCGAGGCTGATCTGTCTCCCGGGGAAATCTCGATGGTGGTTCGACCGAGGTCGAAGGTGTCGGCTGCCGTCCGGTCGGCGCATCCTCCGAGGGGCCCCAGCTAGCCCCTGCTTGGTCTTGGGGAGCGCCGGGCCGGGGTCACCCCGGTGGGTCGTGGTTGTTGCCCCAGGTGAGCCGGCGCCGATGGGGAGGGCTCGCCGGGTCGATCCTCATGCCCCCCATGTGGACGGCGACGTGATGGTGGTACCAACAGAGGCTGACCAGGTTGTCGGGGTGGTGGTCTCCTCCCCAGGCCCGCTCTTGGAGGTGATGGACCTCCAGGCGGTAGCGGCTCCGGCACCCCTCGATCACGCAGCGCCCCTGGTCCCGGTGCAGGACGAAGCTGCGCACGGCCGGGGGGATGGCCTCTCCCAGATCAGAGGCCCCCAGGGGGAGGCCATCGGCTCCCAGGGCGATCACCCGCACCTTTCCCGAGCAGAGGATGGCGGCGAGGGTGTTGGGCCCCACCCGGGGACCGGACGACAGGCTCACCCCGGCCTCTCCCTGGCTGGGAGCGGCCAAAGAGGCGTCCACGAACACCTCCGCCACCGTCACCGCCCGCCCGGTTGGGGCGCCCGATGACGTGGTCAACGAGTCGAGACAAAGGGATACCAGTGCATCGGCGGCGCGCTGACCCCGGGTCTGGTCGGGAAGGGAGGGAAGGAAGCCCTCTCGCCTGTGAAGGGCGGCCTCCACCGCCTGGCCGTCGGTCCCCGCCAGTTGCCCCCAGAGCCGGTAGGCGCCCTCGTCCAAGGAGGGCTGGATGACGAGGTAGCGATCCTGGTGGCCGATCTGCTCCCCCAGGCCGCTCACGCGCCGCAGCCGCTCCACCATTCCCCACAGGTGCCCCAGACTGTACGACCCCGAGTCCGAGATGATCTCCGAGGCCCCCAGGGCCCGCAGGCGAGCAAGCAAGTCGGCCCGGTCCAGGCCCAACTCCCCGGCGCCCATCCGCTCCTCGAGGTCGGCCTGGGAGGCGTGGGCCAGCCGCATGAGGCGGGAGGCGGTCTGGTGGGAGACGTCCAAGGTGACCGAGGCCCAGTCCACCATGGTGCGGGAGCCCTCCGCCAGGTCGGCCTGGAGGCGGTCGGCCCGGCGCAAGAGGCAGATCTGTTCGGCCCGCAGCCGGGAGATCTCCGCCTCTCGGGAGCGGAGTTGCTCTTTGAGGTCCTCCAGCTCCGCCGACCAGTCATCCAGCCAGTCCGGAGCCTGAGCTTCTGCCGTCTCGAACATGCGTTCGAGCATACAAGGGGGGTGTGACAGTTTCGGCTTGGCGCGATTCCGGTGCGACGGACGGCTGACCGCGAGCCCGAGGGCTACCGCCGCTACGACCGCTGGTGGACCAAGTGCTCTCGTCGTGTCAGCCCGTGGACGCGCGCCGGGCGACATCGGCGATCACGGCGGCCAGCTCCTTGGGGCCCGACCACATGGGCCAGTGGCTCGTCGGCAGGTCGACGTACGTGACGTCACGCAGTTCGGCGAGGCCGCCGATCCACGCATCGCCCTCCTCAACCGCGGCCTTGACCTGGTCCGACGTGAGCGACGTGCAGATGACCGTGCTCGGCACGTCGAGTCGCGGGTCGTTGGTCAACTCGGGCCCCTCGCGCAGGGCGCAGCCTGGCTCGGGTACGGCGCGCTGCCGGAAGGTCTCGAGCTGCTCGTCGCTCAGGCCGTCGAAGCTCTCCTCGAGTTCCTCCCACGAGGGCAGCGGTATCTCGATAGCGTCGAAGTCGGGGTCGAGCGCCCAACTAGCCACGCTCCTCTGTGGCCCGCTGGCGGGCCTCTCGCAGGGACCCGTCGCCGGGCCGGAGTCGACGTAGACCATGGCCGCAACCTGCTCGGGGATGTGCTCGCGGGCGGCGTATCCGGCGGCGCCGGCCCCGCTGTGCACGGCGAGCACGACGGGAGCCCCGCGGCCGCCACCGCCTCGCAGATCGCGTCGACGTGGTCGGACAGCGTGATCGTGGAACGGTCGACATCAGCCGACTCGAGACCGGGCAGCGTGACCGCCGTGACGTCGTGCCCGTCGGAACGGAGGGCGGAGACCACGTCGTCCCACGCCCACGCGCCGAGCCAGAATCCGGGAACCAGGATGATCGGTGCGGAAGTCATCCATCGATCCTAGGGGCCCGCACCGAAGACAGGGGATAGGCTCTCCCCGGTGTCGGTCGTCGATTGGCTTCTCGAAGGGGACCCTTCCGTTCGCTGGCAGGTGATGCGGGATCTCACCCACGCTCCGGCCCACCTCGTGGCCGGCGAGCGGTCCCGGGTGGCCACCGAGGGATGGGGGGCGCGTCTCCTCGCCCTCCAGGACGAGGACGGCCAGTGGGGAGGCGGCCCCTACTCCCCGAAATGGATTTCCACCACGTACACGCTGCTGCTGCTTCGCCACCTCGGTATCGATCCCGAGGACGGACGCGTGCAGGAGGCGATCTCCCGGGTCCGGGAGGGTGTCATGATGACCAAGACCAAGCCCTTCTTCACCTACATGGGAGAGACCTGTGTCACGGGCATGGCGCTCGCCCTCTCCGCCTACTTCGAGGGCGCCGACAGCACCGACCGGCAGGTGGAATGGCTCCTCGATCAGCAGCGTGAAGACGGGGGCTGGAACTGCGAGAGCGCCTCGACCCGATCGTCGTTCCACACGACCATCTCGGTGTTGGAGGCCCTGCTCGAGTACGAGCGGAGAACCGACGACTCCGGCCCGGCGGCAGCCCGTGCTCGGGCGCACGAGTACCTGCTGGAGCGGAGACTGATGCGCTCGTTGTCGACCGGGGAGGTGATCAACAAGCGCTGGACCCTATTCTCCTTCCCGCCCCGGTGGTACTACGACGTACTGCGGGGCCTCGACTACCTGAGAGAGGCCGAGATCGGTGCCGACCGGCGCGCCGAGGAGGCCATCTCCCTGGTGGAGTCGAAGCAGGACAGGGAGGGGCGATGCCCGCTGCAAAATCGTCACCGGGGCCGGGAGCACTTTCAGATGGAGGAGGGGGCGGGAAAGCCGAGCCGGTGGAACACCCTCCGGGCCCTGAGGGTGCTCCGCTGGTATCGCGGCGCCTGAGTACGGTCTCGACTCATGACGCTTTGGCCGATCGGGCACTTGCAGCACCCTTTCTCGGTCCCCGGCTGCCCGCCTCGGCCTCTGGAGCCGAATCACAAAATCGTCTTACGCGTCGCCGGAGGGTAAGACCCGGCGACCACTCTCCGGACGGGCTGTCACCCCTGCAATGCTTGGCCCCAGTTCGCCCGCCTCGTAACTTGGCAGGCGTGATCCAGCGATGCGTGCGCTGTGGCGCCCCGAGTGCATCGGTGATGTCCTACGACTATGCGGAGCGGGCGATCTGGCTGGAAGACCTGCGCGTAGCGGTCGAGCCGGGAATCGGTTACCCGCTGTGCACGCCCCATGCCGATCGCCTGGGCCCTCCGGTGGGGTGGGTGCTGAGCGACCGCCGGCTGGAGCGACCGCTGTTCACCGTTCCGGAGGTGGTCTGATGGCGGCGAGCGCCCACACCTGAGGCCTGCTCCTGGTGCCGCTCAATCGCTACCTGCTTGATGCCGTGCGTGAGCTCGACGAGCACGAGCTCCGCCGGCTCCTCATCCTCGCTCGGGCTCGGCTGGAGTCCACCGGGGCGCTCCGCTCCGGCGACGACCCGGAGGTGACGCTGCGGCAGCAGTGGGTGCGTTGTGGCAAGGCCTCCTGTGGCCGGTGCCCGCACGGCCCGTACTGGTACGCCTATTGGCGGGAGGATGGTCGTCGGCGCTCCCGCTATGTAGGGAAGCTCCTGTAGTGACGGAAAGACCGGGATCCGGCGTAAGCCATCCCTAAGCTCGCGGAGCCCCCACAGCGATTGGTGGCCCGCCCCACAGGGCCAACCCCAAGGATCACCATGCAGTGCCCCAAATGTGCCGCCCGAGACGTGATCGAGATCGAGCTCAAGCTGCCGGACGGCACCGAGGTCGAGTTCTGCGCCTGCCACAACTGCGATGCCAAGTGGTGGGACCGCCAAGGTCGAGCCCTGGCGCTCGAGGAGGTGCTCGACCTAGCCCGCAAGCCCCGCTCATAACCCTCCTGAGGGGGTAGCCTGGCCGCGGTGGACATCCTGCTCCGCCCGGCGGCCTCCCGGGAGATGGCCTCGCCCCCCATGCCCTGGTGGTCCCGCCCGCGCCCGGTAGCGCTGCTCGCCACCGGTCTCGTGTCGCTGGCGGTGCTGATGATCATGAACCCGCTGCTGCTGGTGGCGGCCAATACCCCTTCCGGGGGAGACATGGGCGCCCACGTCTACGCCCCCGCCTACCTTCGGGACCACCTGTTGCCCAGCGGGCGCTTGATGGGCTGGAGCAACGGCTGGTTCGCCGGTTTCCCTATCTTCTACTTCTACTTCCCGCTCCCCGCCCTGACCATCGTGGCCCTCGACCTGCTGCTGCCGTACGGGGTGGCCTTCAAAATCGTCACCGTGCTGGGGCTGCTGGCACTGCCCTTTGCTTCCTACTTCCTGTCCCGGGGCATGGGCTTTGGCCCCTGGGTCTCCACGGTGGTGGCGGGGGCGGGAGGCTCGTTCGTGTTCATGGAGAGCTACTCCATCTACGGCGGGAACATCCCCTCCACACTGGCCGGCGAGTACTCCTTCTCATGGTCCTTGGCCCTTTCGATGGTCTACCTGGGCCTGGTGGTCCGCTCCACCAGGGAGCGCCGAGCCTTCTCGCCCTGGGCGGCGGTGATGCTCGCCCTGGCCGCCCTCTCGCACGTGATCACCACCCTGGCGGTGGTGGTGGCGTCCATCCCGCTGCTGCTGCGCCGAGAGGGCCGGGCGCCGGTGCTGAGCGCCTGGGCACTGGGCTTCGCGCTGGCCGCCTTCTGGGCGGTCCCCCTGCTGGCTCGCTTGGGGCTCACCGCCGACATGGCATGGGTCCCGCTGCAGGGCTGGGAGCACCTGCTGCCCACCGAGCTGTGGCCGATTGCCCTGCTGGGGGTGGTGGGCATCGGCTGGACACTGCTGCGACGCGACGAGGTGGTGCCGCTCCTGTGGCTGACGCTCCTTCCGGTGGTGGCCTTCTTCCTCTTGCCGCAGGGAAAGTTCTGGAACGGCCGCTTTCTGCCTTTCTGGTACTTCGGGCTGCACGTATTCGCCGGCCTGGCGGCGGGACTGACGGTGCTGGCGGTAGCCCGCCGCTTCCCCGCCCGCCCTCAGGTGCCGCCGGCCCTGACCCTGGCGGCCATGGGTGTTTTCGTGGTGGGCGCCCTAGCCGGCCTCTCCTTCATTCCCGGCTGGGTGACCTGGAACTACTCGGGCTATGAGGGGAAGGAGACTTGGCCGCAGTACCGGGCGTTGATGGAGACCGTGGACCGGCTCCCGCCGGGGCGGGTGCAATGGGAGGCCAACCAGGAGCTCAACCAGTACGGCACCCCCATGTCGCCCATGCTGTTTCCGTACTGGACCGGGGGTACGCACCCCTCCATGGAGGGCCTCTTCTTCGAGTCGGCCCTCACCACCCCCTTCCACTTCCTCAACCATGCCGAGATGAGCTTCAAGCCCTCCAACCCCATCCCCGGTCTGCGCTACCACACCTTCGACTTCGACCGGGGGCTGCGCCACCTGGCCCTCTACGACGTGCGCTACTACGTGAGCTTCACCGAGGAAGCCACCGATCTGGCCCGGTCTCAGCCGGGGCTGACGGAGGTGGCCGCCTCTCCGCCCTTCACGGTCTTCGAGCTGCCTCCCAGCTCGCTGGTGGAGGGGGCTCGCTTCCTCCCGCAGGTATACGAGGGGTCGGATTTCCACCAAGCCGCCCTCGACTGGTACGACGACGTGGAGGGCCTCGACCAGTGGCTGGTAGCCGGCGGGCCGGACCACTGGCCGCGCTCGGGAGAGACCGGAGAGCCGGTGGACGGGGAGGCCACCATCGAGGATGTGGTGCTGGACGACCACCGCATCGCCTTCTCCACCACCGCCGTAGGGGTGCCCCACCTGGTGAAGGTCTCCTACTTCCCCAACTGGAAGGCGGTAGGCGCAGAAGGGCCCTATCGGTCGGCGCCGTCCCTCATGGTGGTGGTGCCAACCCAGAACCGGGTCGAGCTTCACTTCCAGCCCACCTGGGCCGAGCAAGTGGGCCGGACGCTGACGCTGGTCGGCCTCATGTTGTTGGCGGCGTGGGTGGTGCGCCGCCGGCACCCCGCCTGGTAGCTCCTCTTCGGGCTGGAGGGCTCGGGTGGTGAGCGGCCCCTACTGACCGACGCCGATCCAGACGCCGCTCACCCCCTGAAGAGAAGAGGCCCGGTCGGCGGTTTCTCCTGCGCTACGGTTCCGGCACCCCGCACCACCCGTGGTTGGCCCGGTCCTCCCGTGCGAGGCTCCTGCGCAACCGTAAGAGGCCCCGCAGGGTGCGTGGTACCCGCTTGAAGAGGCCCGAACGGGGAGCCCGCAGCTCCTCTACTTGTGCGGGGACCTCCAGCAGACGGTAGCCGGCCCGCTCGGCGCGGATCACCAGCTCGGTGTCGAAGAGGTCCTTCGTGGCCTGGACCTGGGGTACCAGCGCCTGCACCAGGTGGCGGCGAACGGCCTTCATGCCGTGGGTATCGGAGACCCGCGAAGCGAAGAAGAAGCGCAGGAGCAGATTGAAGGCCCGAGTGGCCAGTCTGCGCTGCAGGGAACGCCGGTCGCGGGAGCCCGGCGCCAGCTTGGAGGCCAGCACCACGTCCGCCCGGTCCTCCAACTCCAGCACCCGGCGGAGAAAGTCGGCCGAGAAGTAGTCGATGTCGAAGCCGACCACCCACTCGCCGCTGGCGGCGAGGAAACCGGCTCGCATAGCCGCCCCGTAATCGGGCGTGGGGAGGTGGAGTACACCCACCTGGGGATTCTGCGCCGCAATCTCATGGGCCTCGGCCAGCGTCCCATCGGTCGAGCCGTTCTCCACGAAGAGGACCTTGGCCGGGGCGGGCAACCCGGCCAGCTCGCCCATCAGTCGTGCGGCCGCTTCCCCAAGGAAGGCGGCCTCGTTGTGCACCGGAACGACGATGGAGAAGTGAGGGCCCACTACGGGGGTGACGATACCTCCCCGAGCTTCGGTGGACGTAAGACCCCCCACCCGCTGCTTTCTTCAGGGGGTGAGCGGCGTCTGGATCGGCGTGGGTCAGTAGGGGCCGCTCACCCCCCGAACCCCCGGCCCCGCAAGCGGGGGGAGGGAGAAGAACCTCCAAGCGGGGGGAGGGGAAGAGAAGGGCTCTTAGAATGCCGGCGCCGGCAGTGGGAGCGAGCGCCATGGACAACCTCCACCAGATCTTCAAGGCCTACGACATCCGGGGACGGGTGCCGGAGGAGCTCGACGAGGACGTGGCGCGCAGCATCGGTGCCGCCTTTGCCGACTTCACCGGCGCCCGGAGGCTGGCGGTGGGCCGGGACTGCCGCCCTTCGTCCCCCGGCCTGGCCGGGGCCTTCATGGAGGGAGCCACCGGGCGGGGGACCGACGTGTTGGACCTGGGGATGGTGACCACCGACACGGTGTATTTCGTCTCCGGCAAGGAGGCCGTCCCGGGCGCCGTCGTGACCGCCTCGCACAATCCTGCCGGCTGGAACGGGATCAAGCTGTGCAAGGCCGGGGCGGCCCCGGTGGGCATGGGTAGCGGCCTGGAGGAGGTCGAGAAGCTGGCTGCGGCCCCCCCTCAGCCGCTCCCGCCCGCCCAGCGGGGCTCGGTGGAGGCCCGACGGGTGACCGAGGCCTACGTCGACCACCTCTTCGGAGTGGTGGAAGCCGGCCACATCGGTGCACTGCGGGTGGCGGCCGACGGGGGCAACGGAGTTGCCGGCCTGGTGCTCCCACCGGCATTCGAGCGCATCGATGCCACCCTGCTGGGCCTCTACCTGGCGCCGGACGGCCGCTTTCCCAACCACCCGGCAGATCCGCTCCGCCCGGAGAACCTCGAGGACCTGCTGAAGCTGATGGAAGAGGAGGAGCCCGACCTGGGGGTGGCGTTCGACGGCGATGCCGACCGCGCCTTCTTCATCGACGACCAGCGGCGGCCGCTGTCGGGCAGCACCACCACCGCCATCATCGCTCGTTGGTTCCTGCAGCGCGAGCCGGGAGCCCTCGTCGTGCACAACCTCATCACCAGCCGGGCGGTCCCCGAGACCATCGAGCGCTACGGCGGGAAGCCGGTGCGCACACGGGTGGGCCATTCCTTCATCAAGGCGGTGATGGCCGACACGGGTGCGGTGTTCGGAGGCGAGCACTCGGGGCATTACTACTTCCGGGCCAACTACCGCGCCGACTCGGGCATGCTGGCCCTCCTGGTGCTCCTGCAGGCCATCTCGGAGGACGGCCGACCGCTCTCGGAGATGCGCAAGGAGTTCGAGTACTACGCCGAATCCGGGGAGATCAACCTGGAGGTGCCCGACCAGCGGGGCGCCCTGCAACAGGTGGCGGCGGTCTTCTCGGGGGAGAGCCTGGACTGGACCGACGGGCTGACCGTGGAGTGGGAAGACCGCTGGTTCAACCTGCGGCCGTCCAACACCGAGCCTGTCCTGCGCCTCAATGCCGAGGCGGGCGACCGGGCAGGCGTGGAGCGGCTGGTGGAACGGGTGACGGGCATCCTCCAGGAGGGGGGCAGTGGCGCTTCCTGAGGAGCTGATGGAGATCCTCGTCTGCCCTGCTTGCCATGGAGAGCTGGAGGAGCGCGAACAGGACCAGGTGCTGGTCTGCCTCCGCTGTGGGCTCCACTATCCCATCCGCGATGGGATTCCCGTGATGCTGATCGAAGAGGCCTACCGCCCGGAGGAGCCTTCCCCCATGAGCGACCCTTCCCCATGAGCGAGATGTGGAAGGCTCTGATCGGCCTCCCCGACCAGCTCCGCTGGGCGGCCGACCTGTCCCTGCCCCAGGTTCGGCAAGCACCGTCCGCGCTGGTGATCGGGATGGGGGGCTCGGGGATCTCCGGGGACTTCGCCGCCCAGGTGGCCGCGGAGGCGGGGCGCCTCTGTGCGGTGCACAAGGGTTACGGTTTGCCGGGCTGGGCTCCCGCCCTTCGGCCGCTGGTGGTGGCCGTCTCCTACTCGGGGAACACGGAGGAGACGCTGTCGGGGGCCCGGCATGCCGCCGAGCTGGGCCTGCCGGGCGTGGTGGTGGCCGGAGGCGGCCGCTTGTCAGAGATGGCGGCTGAGTGGGGGTGGGAGTGGCTGGCGGTCCCGGGGGGCCTCCAGCCCCGGGCGGCGGCCGGCTATCTCACCGGGGCGGTCCTGCGTGCCATGGAAGGGGCCGGCATGGTCCCCGCCCAACGAGCCGGGCTGGCGGAGGCGGCCTCGGTGCTCGACGAGCTCCTGGGGCCCGACCAGGCCGGACCGGCCGTCTCCTTGGCCGACGACCTGGCCGATGCCCTGGCCGGGCGGGTGGTGGTGGTGTACGGGTCACTGGGCCCGGCGGCGGTGGCCGCCCAGCGGTGGAAGACCCAGATCAACGAGAACGCCAAGGCACCCGCCTACTGGTCGGTGCTCCCCGAGCTCGACCACAACGAGATCGAGGGCTGGGGATCCGGCGTCGGCTCGACCGGGCGGTGGTTTGGCATCGTCCTCCTGAGGGACTCCGGAGAACACCCCAGGCTGCCGAGGCGCTTCGAGCTGACCCAGGAAGTGATCGCCCCGCGGGCACCGGTAGTGGGAGAGGTCTGGGGCCAGGGGGAGGGCATGGTCAGCAGGATGTTCAGCCTGACCCTGGTGGGAGATCTGGTCTCCGTCCGTCTGGCCGAGCTGGCCGGCACGGACCCCTACCCGGTGGAGGCCATCGAGCGACTCAAGCGACGACTCGAGGAGGGATGACTGATGGGCTACGACATCGCTGATCCGGGCCTGGCCGAAGCCGGGGCGCGCCGGGTGGAGTGGGCCGGGCGTCGCATGCCGGTGCTCGCCTCGATCCGGGAGCGGTTCCGCAAGGAAACTCCGCTGGCCGGGCACACGGTGGCCGCCTGCCTGCACGTCACCGCCGAGACTGCCAACCTGATGCTGGCCCTTCGAGACGGGGGTGCAGAGGTGGCGCTGTGCGGGTCCAACCCGCTCTCCACCCAGGACGACGTGGCGGCCGCCCTGGCGGTAGAGGGCCTCCCGGTGTTCGCAAAGCGGGGAGTGGACGTGGAGACCTACTACAAGCACATCCACGCCGTATTGGACCTCGGGCCGGCCATCACCATGGACGACGGCGCCGACCTGGCCACGCTGCTGCACACAGAGCGCAAGGATCTCTATGTCATCGGGTCCACTGAAGAGACCACCACCGGGGTGACCCGCTTACGGGCCCTGGCGGAGCAGGGAGAGCTGCGCTTTCCGGTGGTGGCGGTGAACGACTCGGACACCAAGCACCTCTTCGACAACCGCCACGGCACCGGCCAGTCCTCGCTGGACGGGATCCTGCGGGCCACCAACGTGCTCTTGGCTGGATCGACGGTGGTGGTGGTGGGCTATGGCGATTGCGGCCAGGGCGTAGCGGCCCGGGCGAGGGGAATGGGGGCCAAGGTGGTTGTGGTGGAGGTCGACCCGGTGCGTGCCCTGTCGGCAGCCATGGAGGGCCATCAGGTCATGGCATCAGGGGAGGCGGCTCGGATCGGGGACATCTTCATCACCGTGACCGGCAACCTGCACGTGCTGCGCGCCGAGCACTTCGGCCAGATGAAGGACGGGGCGGTGCTCGCTAACGCCGGCCACTTCGACGTGGAGATCGACCTGCCCGCCCTGGAGGGTATGTCGGAGAGCCACCGGCAGATCCGCCCACACCTCGAGGAGTTCGTGCTGGAGGACGGGCGCCGGCTGCTGCTGGTGGCCGAAGGCCGGCTGGTCAATCTGGCGGCGGCCGAAGGCCATCCGCCCGACGTCATGGACATGTCGTTCTCCAACCAGGCGCTGGCCGCCGAGTGGCTGGTGCGCCATGCCGCAGAGCTGCAGCCGGCCGTCTATCGCCTGCCGCAGGACCTGGACGCCGAGGTGGCCCGTCTCAAGCTGAGCCATCTGGGGGCCGGCCTGGAGAACCTCACCGAGGAGCAACTCGACTACCTGAGCTCCTGGCTGCAGGGGACGTGAGGACCGCGAGAGGCGGGGGTTCCTAGAGCAGCCCCCAGGCGTTCCCGTCGATGGCCGGCTCGTAGGACGGCTCCATCTCGCGCAGGTCCACTACCACCCCTGGGCGCGCTTCGGCCTGTGCCCGGCGCAGTACTTCGAGGATCTCGTCGTCCACCAGCTCTTCCCGCTCCAGCAGGGCGGCACGCAGCGCTTCCACCAGGTGCCGGTTGGCGCCCAGCAGGTGGGTCACCGCCTGCTTGTTGTCCTGCAGGATGGCGTCGACCGCCTTGCGAGCATCCCGGTCGGCCAGGACCCTGTTGGCCAGGTTGCCTCCCATCCGGCCCGTGTCCAGGGCACGAAAGGAGACGAGGGAGCCGCCCAGTCCCAGCGCCCCCACCATCTCGACCGCGATGTCGGTGGCGGTTGCCAAGTCGCCGGCCGGGCCGGTGCCCGACTCGCCGAAGAAGAGCTCCTCGGCCACCATCCCGCCCAGGGCGATCTGCAGCATGGACACCAGCTCACCCCGTCGGCGGGTGAACCGCTCCTCCGAGTCGCGATGGGCCAGCAGACCGAGAGCCTCCTTGCGCTTGACGATCGACAGGACCTCCAGGCGCCGGCCCTTGCCGACCAGGTAGGCCACCACCGCGTGGCCGGCCTCGTGGACGGCGATGGTGTCGCGCTCTTCCGCCGGGTACTCCACCGGTTGGGCCAGGCCGATCTCGATCTCCATCCGCGCCTGGCGCAGGTCGGCCACCGACAGCCGCTGTCGCCCATGGCGCAGTGCCAGCAGCAGGGCCTCGTCGAAGAGCCGCTCCAAGGAGGCCGGGCTGTGGCCCAGGGTGGAGGCGGCCAGGTCGCCGCGGGCCCGCTCGGTGTCCAGCTCGGGAACATGCGCCTTGCGAGCCAGGAAGTAGTCGACCAGCTCCCGCCGGGACGAGCGCCCGGGCCGGTCGAAGTGGAGGATCCGGTCGAAGCGCCCGGGGCGGAGCAGGGCAGAGTCGAGCAGGCTGGCCCGGTTGGTGGCCCCGATCAGCAGGATGTTGGCGTAGGGGACCGGGCGCTTGCGCAGCCAGAGGTGAGGGGGGAGGAGGCGGTTGGCGAGGTCGATCAACCAACCCTGCACCCGCATGCCGAACGTCGGCTCGTCGAAGCTCTGCATCTGGATGAGCAGCTCGTTCACCACCCCTCCGGTGCCCTCCACCATGCTGGCCGACACCGACCTCTCCAGCGTGGAGTGCCCATGGCTTCCCCGGCTCAGGCCGATGGCGTCGATCTCCTCGATGAAGCCGATGGCACCACCCTCGCGGCGGGCTGTCTTGCGCAGGGCCCGAAAGTAGGAGCGGATGCGCCGCGCAGTCATCCCGTACCACATGCTCTGGAAGGCGGTGGAGGAGACGAACAGGAAGGGAACCCCTGCCTCCTTGGCCATCGCCTTGGCCACATGGGTCTTGCCGGTCCCGGGCGGGCCTTCGAAGAGCACCCCCCTCCTCGGACGTCCTCCCATCTGCTCTCGGAAGATCCGGTAGTCGAGCAGGACGCGCAGGGTGTGGCGGACCTCGTCGAGCACCGGGCCCAGACCCTTGACGTCGTCAAACCCCACCTCGATCTGCTCCGGCAGGTAGGTGACATGGGGCGAGCGGGCGTTGCCAAGCATCGGGCCGATGAGCACCACCCCCAGCAGGACGATGAGGCCGATGGCCGGCAGCCACAGGATCAGGTGGTCGGGGATCTGCGGCCAGCCCATGGTGACGGGCCTGCCCTGCAGAACGCGCCACCACATCCACAGGGCCAAGGCGCCGAGCGGTATCAGCAGCCGCCGCAGTCGCCGGACCCGTTGCCTCTCGCGCTCCGCGGCGGCATCCGCCCTCATGGTCAGCCCCTCTCTGCTCGCCCACCCGGAAAGAGCACTCTACCTCACGCAAAGTGGTTTTGCCTCCTCCTCGCCTCTCTGGCGTGGGCCGAGGGCTGTCACAGGCTCCCGATACGGTGCCCGGCATGGTCTGCCTGTGCTGCGGCGCCTGGGGTGGCGGGGCTCTGTGTCCGGCTTGCCTGCTCACCCTGGAGGCCGCCGTCGACCTGCGCCTGGCGGCCGGGGCGGTGGTGCATCCCGCCCTGTGGCACCGGGGGGCGGCGCGCGTCCTGGTACACCGGCTCAAGTACCAGGGGCTTCGGGCGGCGGCCGGTCCCCTGGCCAGGGCGATGGCCGGCCGGCTCTCCCAAGCGGGCTGCCTGCTGGTTCCGGTGCCGCGCGTCCCGGTGCGGAAGTGGCGCTATGGGATCGACCCGGCAGTCGAGTTGGCCCGAGCACTGGGCGCGGAGACCGGACGTCCGGTGGTCCACCTCCTGCGGCCTCCCTGGTGGTCGCCCCCTCACGCCGGCCGTCCCCGCAACCGGCGCGGCCCGCTCCGCTTCTCGGCGGACGCGCTCCCGGCCGAGCCCGGGTCCGTGGTGCTCGTCGATGACGTGCTCACCAGTGGGGCGACCCTCTCCGCCGCCTACCGGGCTCTGGGAGTGCCGGCGACGCAGGCGGTGACCGCCACGGTGTCGGAGCGCTTCTCCCATGCCGCGACCGGTGCATGAGCGGGCCCGGAATGCCGTTCAGCATCGTCGGACCTCCGGCCGAACCTTAGGTTTTAGTAGCGCCTGGCGGTTCACTAGAACCTAAGGTTCGGGAATGGACGTTCGAGTTCACGGCAAGAACCTTCAGATCAATGACCGGCTTCGGGAGGTGGCCGAGCGCAAGGTTGAGCATGCCACCCGCTTCTTCGACAGCGGCCACACCGTCGCCGACGTGGAGTTCAGCCAGGAGCACAATCCCCGCCTGGTGGGGGAACGATTCCGCGTGCAGGTGACGGCCCAAGTTGCCGGTCAGTTGGTCCGCGTGGAGGGGGCCGCCCCAGATGACGCCTCGGCGCTCGACTTGGCCATGGAGAAGTTCGAGCAGCAGCTCCGCCGGCTGAAGGACCGCCTCATCACCCGCTCCCGCACAGATGAGCACAAACACCTCAACCTTCCCGATTACTCCGTCGAAGAAGACGAGGAAGAAGCTGGCGTGCCCCCGATCGTGCGCGTCAAGCAGTTCATCATGAAGCCGATGTCAGCCGAGGAGGCGAGCCTCCAGATGGAGATGCTGGGCCACAACTTCTTCTTCTTCCTGAACGCACAGACCGATCTGCCGAGCGTGCTCTACCGCCGCCGGGACGGGTCTTTGGGCCTCATCGAGCCTGCATGACCAGCGTCCTGGTGGTGGACGATGCCCAGCTCTTTCGGGCCGGGCTCTCGGCGGCTCTGGCCGAGTCGGGATTCCGCGTGCTGGCGCAGGCCAGAGACGCCGCCGATGGGGTGGCCGCCGCCGAGGAGTACCAGCCGGATGTGGTGCTGCTCGATGTGCTGATGCCGGGCGTGTCGGGCTTGGACGTGGTGGACAAGATCCTGGCCGCCGCTCCCGGCGCCAGGGTGGTCCTGCTGACCAGCAGCGAGTCGGAGGAGGACCTGCTGACCGGCATCAAGGCCGGGGCCCGAGGCTACGTCGTCAAGGACACCGCCCTGCCGATGCTCATCCAGGCGATCCGGGACGTCGATGCCGGAGGAGCGGTGGTGTCGCCGCGTATGGGCGGCAAGCTGTTCGACGTGGTTCGCCAGTTCCTCAGGCACCGGGACCTGGTGGCGGGGAGGAAGCCCACCCTGACCGGGCGGGAGGTGGAGGTCCTCCAGCTGGTTGCTCAAGGCCTGACCAGCAGGGACATCGGGGAGCGCCTCTACATCTCCGAGAACACCGTCAAGAACCACATCCGCAACATCTTGGACAAGCTGGGCTTGCACTCGCGCAACGAGGCGGTCCTCTATGCCCTGCGCGAAGAGCTGATCAGCCTCGGCTGATGGGTGAGGCGCAGGAGGTCGCCTCCCAGCTGCTGGAGGCCTTGGGGACCGCCTGGACCATCCACGGCCTTTACCCGGATCCGCAATCCCAGCCTGCCTTCCATCGTTCCCTGCAGGAGCTGGGGCAGCCGGCGCTCCCGGTGCTGCTCGAGGTGCGCCCGGGAGCCTTCGCGGTGGAGGGCTCGGTCCTCGACGTGGACCGCGAGGGCGTCGAGCGCCTGTCCCGCCGGCTGTTCCTGCACGGCGTGGAGACCCTCAAGCTCGTCGCCCCTCCCCGCGAGGACGAGGTGGTGCGGTTCTTCGAGGTGCTGAACCGCGACGACGAGGAGGTGCAGGCGGGAGGAGGGGTGGAGGCGGCCATGCTGCGGGTGGGGATCGACTCGCTGATGGTGAGTGAGCGCCCTGCCCTGGTCGAGCCCGGGCAGGAGGAGGCAGTGGAGCGCCACGAGGAGGTGCTGCGCGTCTTGGAGGAGGGCGCCGACCCGCAGGGGTTCGCCGCCCGGCTGCTGGAGGAGTCGGGCGAGGATGCCGGCGCCTTGGCCGAGCTGTTCGTCTCTCGGTACGGCGAGGTGTACCGGCGGGTGAGCACCGATGACGTCTCAGGCCGCGAGGAGACGGTGCAGGCCTTCGTGGAGGCCTTCTTCTACCTTCCTGAGGGCTTCCAGGTGGCGGTGCTCGACAGGTTCTTGCGGGACCAGGATGATCGCACCCACCAAGTCTTCCTCGACCAGTTCGCCGGCCACGACCTGGCCCGGCTGGCCCCCCAGTTGGACCAGCAGGGGTTCTCCCTGCTCCTCGATTACGCCCGGCTCTCAGCAGACGAGGCCGACCCGCGGCCCGAGGAGTTGCTGGGGATGCTGGAGTGGGTCGGCGACATACAAGGAGCCCGCCGGGCAGTGGCGGCCAGCATGCAAGGGCGTATCCCCCCCACGGGGGCGCCTGGGGCATTCGAGGAGGGCATGTCCGCCTCCGGGGGTTCCTTCGCCAGCATCCGCCCACAGCTTCCCGACCAGCGCCGCCTGCCCTACGACGCCCTGATGGTCCTCCGTGGCCTGCTGCAGGTAGAGGAGCGCCCGGGCCGGTTCGACCGGCTGCTGCGCATCTGGACCGGCAAGATCGCAGCTGCCCTGCGCCGAGGAGAGTACCGGCGCGCAGAGCTGTGGCAGCGGGCGGTGCTCGAGCGTCCCGCCTACCCTGCCGAGCGGGCGCCGCAGGTGGAGCAAGCGCTGGCGGGGCTCGCCACGCCGGAGATCTTCGACATGCTGCTCCGAGAGATGGTCGAGGGCCGGGAGGGGGAGGCCCAGGCCCGGCTCGTGCGGGAGCTGGGCTCGAGAGGCCTGGAGGCTCTCGTCGAGCTGCTCGGCGCCGAGAATGATGCCGGGCGCCGGCGGTTCCTGGTGGACGCGCTGGTGGTGGCAGCGGGGGAGAACCCGGGTGCGCTGCTGCCCCACCTGAGCGACCGGCGATGGTACCTGGTGCGAAACCTGGTGACGGTGCTGGGGCGGGTGGGATCGGCCACCGCCAGGCCGGCCCTGGCGGCGCTCCTGCACCACGACGACTACCGGGTCCGAGTGGAGGCGCTGAGGGCCCTGGCCCCAATGGGGCCCATGGGGAGCAGTCTCGAGCAGCTGCATGACGCCCTGGGCGATCCTCACGAGCGGGTGCGCCAAACGGCCATTGGCCTGCTGGGAGCCCAGATGGGCCAGATCGATGAGATGGAAGAAAAGGGCCATGATCGGGCCCTCGCCGCGCTGGTGGATGCCTTAGGCCGACCCGAGCTGGATGCCAGGGAGAAGCGCCGCATCGTCGGGATGCTGGGTGGCGCCTCTTCGTCTCAGGGAAAGGAGGTGCTCAGCCGCCTGGCCGGCCAGCGCTTCGCTCTATCGGCTTCCAAGCGGTTGCTGCGCGAGGCGGCCCAGGAGGCGTTGCAGGGGACGAGCTCGTGAAGGAGACCCCGGCCCGTGACTTCTTAGCCGAGCTGCGAAAGGCGGCCCGGCACCTGACGCTGTACCCGCAGGGCCATCCCATCGCCGACGAAGCAGTGCGGGGAGCGGCCAGGGTCTCGGGAGCCTTGACCCGGGCCGGGGGCGGGGAGGCGGTGGTCAGCATCTTCGATGACGCCTTCTACTTGGGCAGTCAGGTGCTTCCTCACGCCTCACTCGAGTTCAACGGGCTGCTGCGGGAGATGCAGTCCAGGGGGATCGAGTCGATGACCTTGCTGGCCCCGGTGTCGGCGGCGGATGTCGCCGACCTGGCCGCCTTCGTGGCCGGTGCCAGCGGCGACCTGCCCGCCGGAGGGAGCGTCCGCCTCAACGAGCGCCCCCTGTCCCCGCCGGAGCTGGGTGCCACCGACTCCATGTCCGGGGTGCGGCGCTCTTACGCCCGCTCCCTCGACATCATGCGAGCCATCGCCGCCGCCACCCGGACCGGGCAGGACTTCGACCTGAGCGGGGTCAGTTGGGCCGTGGAGGGCCTGGTCGAGCAGGCCCTCTCCCAGCCCAGCGCCTCGCTGCTGCTCTCCACCGTGAAGAGTCACGACGAGTACACCTTCTACCACTCGGTCAATGTGTGCATCCTCTCCCTCACGCTGGGCCGCTTGACGGGACTGGAAGACCACCACTTGCAACCGCTGGGAGTGGGGTCGCTGCTCCACGACATCGGCAAGGTGGCCGTCCCTGCCGCCACCCTCCAGCACCCAGGGCGCTTGGACCACCACCAGTGGATGGAGGTCAAGCTGCACCCGCAGGATGGGGCGGAGACGATCATGGCCGCCGCCGGGCCCGATCAAGAGGTGGCCTCGGTGATCGCCTTCGAACACCACGCCCGTTTCGACGGCTCCGGCTACCCCAAGGTGAGCGGGCGCAAGCGGCTGCACTTCTTCAGCCGGTTGGTCGGCATCGCCGACAGCTACGACGCCATCACCACCCGCCGCTCGTATCGCAGGGCGGAGACGCCCCACCGGGCGCTCGATGTCCTGCTGAGAGGGGCGGGCTCCCACTACGACCCGGACTTGGTGCGCGCCTTCGTCCACATGATGGGGGTGTACCCGCCCGGCTCGCTGCTGCAGCTGGACAGCGGCGACGTGGTGATGGTGACTCACGACCAAGACGGAGACCCCCGGCGGCCGGCGACCGTCCTGGTGCGCAGCGCCTCGGGCGAGATGGTCGAGCCCGAGCCCTATTCGTTGGAGGGGAGGGAGGTGGCCGAGCAGCTCCTGCCCCAGCAGGTGGGCATCGAGCCGGCTGCCCTGCTGGAACAGGTTTCGATTTGATTCTCCCTCCCCCGCTGGTGGGGGAGGGTGGCCGAGCGAAGTGGAGGCCGGGAGGGGGCTCCAGCCAAGACCCGACCGCCCGTAAGATGGGCTCCATGTCCCTTCTGACCAAGGTGCTGCGGGCCGGAGAAGGCCGTGCCATCAAGGGTCTGGAAGCCCTGGCGGTTCGGGTCAATGGCTTGGAGCCGGCCGTGCAAGCCCTCGACGACCCTGATCTTGCCGCCAAGACGGTGGAGTTCCGCAGGCGCCTGGCCGACGGAGAGACGCTCGACGAGCTGGAGGCGGAGGCCTTCGCGGTGGTGCGTGAGGTGGCCCGGCGAGTGCTGGGACAGCGGCACTTCGACGTGCAGGTCGTCGGGGCGGGGGCGCTGCACCGCGGCATGATCGCCGAGATGAAGACCGGCGAGGGAAAGACGCTCGTCTCCACCATGCCCCTCTACCTCAACGCCCTGGCGGGGAAGGGCGCCCACCTGGTGACCGTCAATGACTACCTGGCCCGTCGGGACGCCGAGTGGATGGGGGGCATCTACCGCTTTCTGGGCCTGGAGGTGGGACTCATCCAGTCGGAGATGAGCACCGCCGAGCGCCGCCCGGCCTATAGGGCCGACATCACCTACGGCACCAACAACGAGTTCGGTTTCGACTACCTGCGGGACAACATGGCCATGCGTGCCGAGGAGGTGGTGCAGCGCGGCCACCACTACGCCATCGTCGACGAGGTCGATTCGATCCTGGTCGACGAGGCCCGCACGCCGCTCATCATCAGCGGCAGGGTGATGGACAGCGCCAAGTGGTACCGGGACTTCGCCCGCATCGCCCAGCGCCTGCGGCGTGACATCCACTACGAGGTCGACGAGGGCAAGCGCCAGCTGGTCACCACCGAGGAAGGCGTGGCCCGGGTGGAGGAGATCCTGGGGATCGACAACATGTACGACTTCGCCAACGTCGACCTGGTCCACCACCTCGACGCCGCACTCAAGGCCAAGGAGCTCTACCAGCGCGACGTGGAGTACCTGATCCACAACGGCGAGGTGAAGATCGTCGACGAGTTCACCGGCCGGGTGCTCGAGGGGCGGCGCTACTCGGAGGGCCTGCACCAGGCCATCGAGGCCAAAGAGGGCGTGCGCATCAAAGAGGAGAACCAGACGCTGGCCACCATCACCCTGCAGAACTACTTCCGGATGTACGAGAAGCTGGCCGGCATGACCGGCACCGCCAAGACCGAAGCGGCCGAGTTCGCCCAGATCTATCAGCTGGAGGTGGCAGAGGTCGCCACCAACCGCCCGCTGATCCGCATCGACCAGGCCGACGTGGTTTACAAGACCGAGGGGGCCAAGTTCCAGGCGGTGGCCGACGACATCGTCGCTCGCCACGCCGCCGGGCAACCCGTGCTGGTGGGCACGGTCTCCATCGAGAAGTCGGAGCGCCTCTCCCGCGAGCTCAGCAAGCGAGGCGTCCCCCACGAGGTCCTCAACGCCAAGCACCACGAGCGGGAGGCGCAAATCATCGCCCAGGCCGGACGGCTGGGGGCGGTGACGGTGGCCACCAACATGGCCGGACGGGGGGTGGACATCATGCTGGGTGGCAACCCCGAGGGCCTGGCGCGAAGCGAGCTGCAGCGCCAGGGCCTGGAGCCGGGCACTCCCGAGTACGAGATGGCCTATCCGGAGGCGCTGGACCGCCTGGGCGACGAGACGGTCGCCGAAGGCGAGAAGATCCTCGCCTTGGGAGGCCTGTACGTACTGGGCACCGAGCGGCACGAGTCACGCCGCATTGACAACCAGCTGCGGGGCCGCTCGGGCCGTCAGGGCGACCCGGGCGAGTCCCGCTTCTACCTCTCCTTGCAGGACGACCTGATGCGGCGCTTCGCCAGCGACCGGGTGGCCTCCATCATGGAGCGCCTCCGCATCCCCGACGACGTGCCCATCGAGCACAAGATGGTGAGCAGGGCCATCGAACGGGCCCAGGCGCAGGTGGAGGCCCAGAACTTCGAGATCCGCAAGAACGTCCTCAAGTACGACGAGGTGATGAACCGCCAGCGGGAGGTGGTCTACCGGTGGCGGGGCCGCATCTTGCGCGGGGAGGCGGGCGCCGAGTTGGTGCGGGAGTGGCTCGACGAGGCCATCGAGTCGGTGGTCGCAGGGGTGCTGCACCCCGAGCTGGCCCCCCACGACTGGGACTGGGACGAGCTGGTCACTCAGCTCTCGGTCATCTATCCCACCTCTCTCAGCCGCCAGGACCTGGAGCAGGGCGGCGGGATGGACTGGGACGAGGTGGTGGACGCGGTGCTGGAGGAGGCCCGGGCCGCCTACGTCCGGCGCGAGGACGAGCTGGGCGCCGACGTCCTGCGCCGCCTGGAGCAGAGCGTGGTCCTGTCGGTGATCGACAACAAGTGGCGCGAGCACTTGGCGGAGATGGACTACCTGCGGGCGGGTATCGGCCTGCGGGCCATGGGCCAGCGCGACCCGCTGGTGGAGTACCAGCGGGAGGCGTACGACATGTTCGCCGACCTGGTGGACTCGGTGAAGCGGGATGCGGTCCGGTACCTCTTCCATGTGGAGGTGGCCGAGCAACCGGCCCGGCCGCAACCGGCCGTGCAGATCAGTCGCAGCTCCGGCAAGCCCTCGCAGCGCCAGGTCAAGGACAAAGTGGGCCGCAACGAGCCCTGTCCCTGCGGTTCCGGGCAGAAGTACAAGAAGTGCCACGGGGCGGTGGCCTGAGCTGACTCCCTCCCCGGCTGACTTTTGGGCAAGAGCCGCGCCCCACGCGCCACTAGAACCTTGGGTTCCAGGCGGAGCTTGCAGTCGTCCCTTTGGCAGCTGGAGCAGGGGGCGGCTCCCGGCGTGGCGGCCCTGGTCGACCCCCTGCAGGCCACGCTGGTGCTCTTGGGATGGGGAGATCCTGCTGCTGGCCCTGTCGCCGCTGGTCTTCTGGAGACGGGACCTGGCCAGCTGAGCGACGGCGCCCTAGCCTGGTGGCCATGGTGGAGAGCGCTGCCGACGCACCCGCTCGCCTGAAGGACCTGCGGTCCCGCTTGGACGACGCCCGGAGGTTCCTTTGACGTCGCCGGTAAGGCCTCGCAGCTCGACGAGCTGAGGCGCCGGGCTTCCTCCCCCGACCTCTGGGACGATCCCGACCACGCCAAGCAGCTCACCCGACAACTGGCCCGCTTCGAGCAGGTCGTCGACCAGTCCCGGCGCCTGGAGCAGGCTCTGGAGGACGCCCAGGTGCTCCTGGAGCTGGCCGACGAGGAGGGCGACGTCGGGGCCCGAGCCGAGGTGGGGAGGGAGCTCGACCGCCTGGAGGGCGAGCTCTCCACGCTCGAGCGCGAGTCGCTCTTTTTCGGGGAGTACGACGACCATGCGGCCATCGCCAGCGTGCACGCCGGGGCAGGAGGGGTGGACGCCCAGGACTGGGCGGAGATGCTGCTGCGCATGTACCTGCGCTACCTGGAGGACGGCGGGTATCGCCTGGAGGTGGACGAGGTGCTCCCCGGCGAGGAGGCGGGGATCAAGTCGGCCACCTTCACTGTGCGGGGGCCCTTTGCCTATGGCGTCTTGGAGGGAGAGCGGGGGGTGCACCGCCTGGTTCGCATCAGCCCCTTCGACGCCGCGTCCCGCCGCCACACCTCCTTCGCCGGAGTGGACGTCATCCCCGAGGTGGAGGAGGCCGAGGTGGAGGTGGACCCCGACGACCTGCGCATCGAGACGTTCCGGTCCCAGGGCGCCGGGGGCCAGCATGTCAACGTCACCGACTCGGCGGTGCGCATCACCCACCTGCCTACCGGGGTGGTGGTCGCCTGCCAGGCGGAGCGCTCGCAGCTCCAGAACCGGGCGAGGGCCATGACGCTGCTGCGGGCGCGCCTGGCCGAGCTGGCCCGCCAGCAGCACCGCCGCCAGCTCGACGAGATCCGCGGCGAGCAGGACGAGGCCGCCTGGGGCAGACAGATCCGCTCCTACGTCCTGCAGCCCTACCAGATGGCGAAAGACCTGCGCACCGGGCTGGAGGTGGGCAACGTGCAGGGCGTGCTGGACGGGGGCCTGGAGCCGCTCGTGGAGTCCTACCTGCACTGGCGCCGGGCCAACCGGGAGGCAGGGGAGTGATTGTCCTCGTTTCGAGCCTGGTGGTAGGCTGCTGCCCGGCGCCGGGGGCGGGGCCGGGGGCGGACGAGGCGTGGCCCAACCGCTCTTCGTGAGGCAAGACACATGATTCGACTGCAGGGCGTCACCAAGGTCTACGACGGCGGCGTGGTGGCCGTCAGGGACGTCAGCCTGGACATCCAAAGAGGCGAGTTCGTCTTCCTGGTCGGCCCGTCGGGCTCCGGGAAGTCGACCGTGATCCGGTTGCTGCTGCGCGAGGACAAGCCGACGCGGGGCGACCTGTGGGTGGCCGGAAAGGACATCGTCCAGCTTCCCGACTGGAAGGTACCGCACCTGCGGCGCTCCATCGGGACGGTGTTCCAGGACTTCAAGCTGCTGCCTCAGAAGACGGTCTTCGAGAACGTGGCCTTCGCCCTGGAAGTGATCGGCCGCCCCCAAGGGGTGGTCCGTCGGCAGGTCCCCCAGGTGCTGGACCTGGTGGGCCTGTCCTCCAAGGGGGAGCGTTACCCCCGCCAGCTCTCCGGAGGCGAGCAGCAGCGGGTCTCCATCGCCCGAGCCTTCGTGAACCGCCCCCCCATCCTGCTGGCCGACGAGCCAACCGGGAACCTGGACCCCGCCACCTCGGTGGGAATCATGCGACTGCTGGACCGCATCAACCGCACCGGCACCACCGTCCTGATGGCCACCCACGACCACGCCATCGTCGACGCCATGCGACGGCGGGTGGTGCAGCTCGACCGGGGCAAGGTGGTGCGCGACCAGAGCCGCGGGGTGTACGAGAGCCGGGTGCGGCAGGGCCTGGGCGAGCGGGCGGCGGAGGGGTGATGCCGGCCAAGCACCTGGTCGGCGAGGCGTTGACGGGGCTGCGGCGCAATGTCCTGGTGGTGATGGCGGCGGTCATCGCCGTCTTCGTTTCGCTGTTCCTGGCCTTCGGGGCGGTGGTGCTCAACGAGATCGTGCGGGTCAACACCCTGCAGTGGGAGGAGGGGGTGGAGGTGCTGGTCTTCTTGCGCCCGGACATCTCCATGCAGACGCACGAGGAGCTGCTGACCGAGATCCAGAGCTGGGACGAGGTGGGGGAGGTGCGCTACGTCTCCAAGGCAGAGGCCTTCCAGGAGTTCCAGCAGATGTTCAAGAACCAGCCGGCCCTGGTCGAGGAGGTCGACCCGGCGGTGCTGCCCGCATCCTTTCGCATCAAGCTGGACGACCCCGACCAGTACCGGTCGGTGGCCGACCGCCTGGTGGGGGTGCCGGGCGTGTACCGGGTGAAGACCGCCCGGGAGGCCATCGACCGCCTGATCGGCCTCACCCGCATCCTCAACACCTTCACGGTGGCCCTCGGGGTGCTGCTGGGGGCCGCCGCCATCGTGCTCATCTCCAACACCATCCGCATGGCCATCTACGCCCGGCGGGAGGAGGTGGGCATCATGAAGCTGGTGGGGGCCAGCAACTGGTACATCCGCATCCCCTTCCTCTTGGAAGGGATGATCGAGGGCCTGGTGGGCGCCATCCTGGCGGTGGGGGCCGTCTGGCTGGGCCACGAGACCCTGCTCGAGCAGTTGTCCGACACCCAGGGCGTGGTCAGCTTCGTGGTCCCTCTGGAGTTCCTCTTGCGCTGGGGGTTCCTGGTGCTGGCCTTCGGGGCCACCGCCGGGGTCTTGGGGAGCGCCATCGCCCTGCGCCGGTTCCTGAGAGTCTGACCATGCTGCGGCGCCTGGTGGCCGCCGGGGCCCTTGTGGCGACGAGCGCGGTCCCCGCGCTGGCCCAGTCGCAGCAGGACCTGGACGAGATCGATCGCCAGATCCAGGAGCTCAAGGAGAGCATCACCCAAGCCAGAGGTGAGGAATCGGCCCTGGCCCAGCAGCTGTCAGCCACAGAAGCCCGCATGTACCAACTGCGGAGCGAGGTTGAGACGGCCCGGGCGGCGGTGGCCGAGGTCCAGTCGGCCATCGGGGCCACCGAAGCCCAGCTCGAAGAGCTGCGCGGCGATCTGGCTGCCTTGCAGGATCTGCTGGCGCAGACACGCCAGCAGATCGACCACACCCGCGACCTGGTGCGCCGCCGCGCCGTTGAGCTCTACACGGAGGGATCGGACCAGTTGAGCGGGATGATCCTCAGCCTGGAGGAGCTCTCCGACCTGGCGGTGGGCCTCGAGTACGCCGAGCAGGTGGTGGCCTCCAGCGAGCAACTCATCAACTCGCTGGACGTGCTCAAGCGGCAGGAGGAGCGTCAGAAGCGGCTCATGGAGAGCCATGAGGCGGAGCTGGAGGGGGTGATGGCAACCCTGCAGAAGCGGCGGGAGGAGCTGGAAGCCCGCCAGGCGGAGGTGGAGGCGGCCGAGGCGGCGGTGAGCGCCGAGCGGGAGCAGCAGCGGGCCCTGCTGGGCCGGGTGCAGCACCAGCTCGAGCACTTCGAGGGCGAGATCGATGCGCTGGAGGAGGAGCAGGAGCGCATCGAGGCCGAGATCCGCGCCCGGTTGGCAGCGGGCGGCCGCCAGCCGGGAGTGCTGGGGTGGCCCATCAACGGTCCGATCAGCTCGCCCTACGGCTACCGCATCCACCCGATCAGTGGGATACGCAAGCTGCACACCGGGGTAGACATCGACGGTTCCCATGGTCAGCCCGTCGTGGCGGCCGCCTCCGGGACGGTGATCCTGGCCAGCTGGTACGGGGGCTACGGGAATGCGGTGGTCATCGATCACGGGGGAGGCCTGGCCACCCTCTACGCTCATCAGAGCTCCATGGCGGTACAGGTGGGCCAGAGGGTGCAGGTCGGCGAGGTGATCGGCTACGTGGGGAGCACCGGCTACTCCACCGGCTCGCACCTGCACTTCGAGGTGCGGGACGGAGGCACCCCGGTCGACCCCATGCCCTACCTGTAGGGTGCGGGCGGTCGCCAGCAACCGGCGGGCTCGCTACGACTACGAGATCCGGGAGACCTTCGAGGCCGGGCTGGTCTTGCGCGGGTCGGAGGTGAAGAGCCTGCGGGAGGGCCGCGCCAACCTCACCGACGCCTACGCCATGGTCAGGGACGGCGAGGCGTGGCTGGTGGGCGCCTACATCGGCCCATATTCCTTTTCTCGGGACGGGGGGCACGAGCCGGAGCGCACCCGCAAGCTGCTGCTCCACCGGCGGGAGATCGACCGCCTGGCGGGCACGCTGGCCGAGACAGGTCTGACCCTGGTGCCGCTGCGTGTCTACTTCAAGGAGGGGAAGGCCAAGGTGGAGCTGGGCCTGGGCCGCGGCAAGCGCAGGTACGACAAGCGAGAGGCCATCAAGGCGCGCGAGATGGCCCGGGAGATGGAGCGCGCCCGCAAGCTGCGCGGCCGGCGCTGACCCCTTTTCCCCTCCGGGCGCCTTCTCCGGGAAGCCGGACGCTCCCTGATCTGTTGTACAGTGGGCGTCACATATTGGGGGTGATGCGGTTTCGACTTTGAGAGTTGCCGCGTCGGAAGCGAGCCGAGGTCCCCGGATGCCTCGTTAAAGAGCCGGGACAACCATAAGTGCCGAGGACAACCTCGCACTGGCTGCCTAATTAATTAGCAGCCCGTCTGCCCGCTGGGCGCCTGCCTCGGAGGAGCGGACGTCGCAAAGCAGGATGCCCCCGCCGGGGCTCCGGGACCGGCGGGGAAAGACCAACGCCGGATAGGGCGAGAGGAAACCGGCCGGCGGAGTCCTCCCGTTCCGAAGCCTTTCCGCCGGCTGCGCTCGGAGAATCGACGTGGAAGCCTCAGAGGACCGGGGTTCGACTCCCCGCACCTCCACTTGATGTAACCCCATAGGAACCGCTGTCGACTGCGCCCCGCCTTGTCTGGCGCCGGCCTTCGAGAGCCCGCAGGCGACGGTCTTGGAATGTGGAAGACGGCACGGACCCGTTGGGTGTCAAAATAGCCCTCCGTCACGGGAGACTCCACTGGACGCGTCTTAGCGAGACACTGTGATTCGGCTGCTCGCCATCGGCCAGGATCCTCGCCGGCGTGTCCCGATAGGGTTCGGCCTGCGGGAGGGCTTGCAGCTCGAATCAACCCGGCATAGAAGCGCTCGATGAGGCGCCGGCCGGTGGGTCGGGTGGTGGCATCCATGACGACCGGCAGCACTCGGCGGGAAGTCACCCTTCCGCCGCCACCTCGCCGTGGCCTGCGTGCTCATCGTCGGACCCGGGCAACGCCCGGCCGGCACCGC
Source organism: Actinomycetota bacterium (assembly GCA_030776765.1). Lineage (GTDB taxonomy): Bacteria > Actinomycetota > Acidimicrobiia > Spongiisociales > JALYHC01 > JALYHC01. The sequence continues at coordinate 35,420 of JALYHC010000227.1, forward strand.
GCCGTTTGACCGCCAGCACGACCAGGGACGCCACTACCACCAGGACGGCTTCCAGCACCCAGCGGAACATCGCCGAACCAGCAAGTCTCACGTCGTAGGCGACCAGCGCGGCGACGGCCAGCGACCACGATGGCACGAGGGCGAGCGCGATCATGATGCCGGCGGTGAGAACCTGTCTGTTCAGCATCACCAGCAGCGCTCCACCCGCACCGGCGACGATCGCCACGGCCACCCCGCTCCACGACGTGGTGCTCCAGTACGTGATGAGGCTGTCCGGTGGCAGGTAGCTCGTCATCCCTGCACCGAGCGCAGCGCCCTCGAAAACCTCGATGATCCCGGCGGCGAGGGCCGCGCCGGCACCCATCGCACCGTAGGCGCGGATCGTGTCCGACAGCCCGTCGAGCGAGGAGCGGTTCTGGTTGATCAGGCCCAGGGAGATCCTCACCAGCGGCTCGAACCCCGGCGCGATGACCATCGCCCCGACCACGACATGCACCGCCTCCGTGGCGATGCCGACCACCGCGACGAACCCGGCGATGGCCATCACCAGCAGCTTGCTCCAGCTCATGTTGCTGGTCCGACCGAGCTCGAGAACAGCTTCTTCCCACGTCGCGCTGGTGGTGTCCCGGGTGACCGCCCGGCCGGAACCTGCCGCTACGACGCTCATCGGGCTCGATGTCGTCAGGGACAGACCAGGGTCCTGGCCCAACCCCGCCCGCCCCAGCACCGCCATGACACGAGACAGCTTCGCGTCGGTCACCTCAAACGAGATCACATCACCCGCCGGCTCCAGCGAGACCCCGCGCTGCAGCCGCAACGACAGCAGGCCGACCCCGGAAAGCTCGCGAACAAGATCAGTCGTGATCCGCGGCGGGACGACGACCTGCAC
>JALYHC010000228.1 GCA_030776765.1 Actinomycetota bacterium
CGAGCCCTTCGTGTGGCGCGTGCCCGTGGGCACGGTCCCGGGGATGCGCGTCCCCGGCGTGGTCTTCGCCACCGAGGAGATGGCCCGCAAGGCCGTGGAGGACCGGGCGGTGGAGCAGGTGGCCAACGTGGCGACGCTCCCGGGCATCACCACGGCCTCCTACGCCATGCCCGACATCCACTGGGGATACGGCTTCCCCGTGGGCGGGGTGGCGGCCACGGACGTGGACGACGGCGGGGTGGTGTCCCCCGGCGGCGTCGGCTTCGACATCTGCTGCGGCGTCCGGCTGGTCCGCTCGGAGCTGGAGTGGGAGGCCGAGGTCCGCCCGCGCGCCGGGGAGGTGGTCCACACCCTCAGCCAGCGGGTGCCCCGCGGGGTCGGCGGCAAGGGCCGGATGCGCCTCTCGGGCGGGGAGATGGAGAAGGTCCTCCGCGAGGGCGTCCGGCTCCCGCTCTCCCGCGGCGTCGGCTGGGAGGAGGACCGAGAGTTCTGCGAGGACTTCGGCGTCCTGGACGATGCCCGCCCCGACGCGGTCTCCGATCGCGCGCGGGAGCGAGGGGCGCCGCAGCTCGGGAGCCTCGGGGCGGGGAACCACTTCCTGGAGGTGCAGGTGGTCGAGGAGATCTTCGACCAGCATGCCGCGAACGCCATGGGCCTGTTCCCGGGACAGGTGTGCGTGATGCTCCACTCCGGGTCGCGCGGGGTCGGACATCAGGTGTGCACCGACTACGTTCGGGACGTCGACGCGATCATGCGGACGCTGGGCATCGACGTCCCCGACCGGCAGCTCGCCTGCGTCCCGGTGGACCACGACACCGCTCGGGCCTACTTCGGGGCCATGTACGCGGCGGCGAACTACGCCCGCGCGAACCGCCACGTCCTCACCGACGCCATCCGGGAGGCCTTCGAGCAGGTCTTCTCGCGGTCGGCCCGGGAGATGGGGATGTTCCTGGTCTACGACGTGGCCCACAACCTCGCCAAGCTCGAGGACTACGAGGTCGACGGGCGCCGGCGGAGCCTGTGCGTGCACCGAAAAGGAGCCACCCGATCGTTCGGCCCGGGACACCCCGAGCTGCCCGAGCGATACCGGCCCATCGGCCAGCCGGTGATCATCCCCGGCAGCATGGGAACGCACTCCTACGTGCTGGTGGGGACGGACGAAGCACGAGAGCGGTCCTTCTTCTCCACCTGCCACGGGGCCGGGCGGTCCATGAGCCGCACCCGGGCCAAGAAGGTCATGAGCGGCGCCGAGCTCAAGAAGGACCTCGAGGGCCGGGGCATCACCCTGGCGGCCTCGCAGTGGAAATTGCTTGCCGAGGAGGCTCCGTACGCGTACAAAGACGTATCTCAGGTCGTCGACGCCTGTGAGGGCGCGGGGCTCTCCAGGAAGGTGGCCCGGCTCCGGCCGGTCGGCGTGGTGAAGGGGTAGGCAATGGCGACGCTGGAGACGGCGAACCGGACGGAGGCCCCCGCGAAGCGGCAGGGCCCGCGGCGGATCAGGGTGGTCGTCCGCCGGATCAGCCCCTGGTCCGTCCTGAAGTTCGCGCTGCTGTTCTACTTCTGCCTGATGCTGGTGGTGCTCCTCGGGCTGGTGATCCTGTACATGGTCCTGGAGGCCATGGGGTTCGTGGAGGCCGTGGAGAACCTGGCGGGCTCCCTGGCCCTCGGGGACGAGGCGGGCCGGTTCGAGATCAACGGAGGTTACCTGCTGCGGGTGTCGTTCTTCATCGGCCTGATCTCGACCGCGGTGTGGTCCGCCCTCACCCTCTTCGTCGCGTTCCTCTACAACCTCATCGCCGACCTGGTCGGCGGCATCGAGATGACGCTGGTGGAGCGGCGCTGAGCTCGCTTCGTTGACGCCCCGCGAGGGGGGCGAGTACGCTGGCTGGGGCCCAGGGGCCTGTAGCTCAGGCGGTTAGAGCGCACCCCTGATAAGGGTGAGGTCGGTGGTTCAAGTCCACCCAGGCCCCCGCCCCTGAAAGGAGGCACCATGGGGGAGAAGAAGCGGAAGAAGTGGTTGTTCCTGGGCGCCATCGCCGCTGCCTTCGCGGCGTTCTTCGCGATCTTCCGCCGCCGCCGCGGGCGCGGCATCGAAGAGAGCGAGTGGCAGGAGCTCCCCCCGCCCGAGGGGTCCTAGCCGGTCACGCAGCCGGACGCCGAGGCCGCCC
>JALYHC010000229.1 GCA_030776765.1 Actinomycetota bacterium
CAAGCCTTCTCCCACGTCGGGCTCATCAACGCCGCGTGGGAGATCACCAAGGTGCTGGATGGCGGAGCCGGCGGCGACACGCCATGAGGCACTGCGGTTCTTTCGTCACCTTCCCGAGCTAGTGGCCGCCGGGGGCGAGGGCCCATCCACAGGTTTCCGTCCGGCCGGACCTTCGCCATAATGCTAGTGGGTTCTTGGTCTCAACGACGTACTCGCAGCACCTGCAGCAGTACGACCTCCGCCTGAACTCCCTCCTACGGTGTACCTACACACCTGTGCTTGCCAACGTTGTTCGTGAGCGAGTTCCAAACAGGCTCCTCTGAGCGCGCGTGCTGGGATTGGGCGCTAGATTCTCATCCGGCTGTGGGAAAGGCGCACTGCGCCACTAGATCAGCTGCAAGCGCGGGAGACGGGAGAAGGACTATGAGAGACAGACGATGGTTGGTTGCCGCTTTGGTCTTCGCCCTGATCGGTGCGGCCTGTCAGGCCGGGGGCGAGGCACCGGAGGGGACTCAAGCACCCGGTACCACGGCCGCGCCCACCGAGACGACGGCGCCGCCGGAGGCGGCCGAGGACACCACCCCCACGACCGCCGTCTTCGGGGGCGAAGGCGAGCCCGTCCGGGTGATGGCTAGCTGGGGAGGCGACGAGGCGGCCGGCTTCTTCGAGGTGTTGGAGGCCTTCACCGCGGAGACCAATATCCCGGTGCAGTACGAAGGCCAACGAGAGCTGCCTACAGTGCTGCCCACTCGGGTAGCCGGCGGTAACCCGCCTGATGTGGCCATGGTGCCCCGGCCAGGGATCGTGGGCGGCTTCGTGGCCGACGGGGTGCTGGTCCCGCTCGACGACATCCTCGGAGACGCACTGGCGGAGAACTACTCGCAGGCCTTCATCGACCTGGGCACGTTCGACGGGCAGTTCTACGGACTGTCCGCCAAGGCCAACTCGAAGAGCACCTTCTGGTACAAGCCGCCCTCGTTCGAGGAACAGGGTTTCGAGGTCCCCGAGACCTGGGACGAGACGTTGACCATCGTGGACGGCTACGTGGAGGCGGGAGAGACGCCGCTCTCGATCGGAGGTCAGGACGCCTGGACCCTGACCGACTGGTTCGAGAACCTCTACATTCGGGTGGCCGGCCCTGAGATGTACCATCAGCTCTTCGTCACCCACGAGGTCGCTTGGACCGACCCGACGGTCGTCGAGGCGATGGAGCACTTCCAGACCATCATCGCTCCGACGGACGAGAAGCTGGTCGGGGGAGCGGCCGGGGCCCTTTCCACCGGGTTCATCGACGCCTTCGACCAGATGCTGGCGGGCGACGCATCCATGCACTATGAGGGGGGCTTCATGGGGGCGTTCGCCGAGCAGAACTTCCCAGACCTGGAGGCGGGCACCGACTACGACTGGTTCGAGTTCCCGGAGATCAATCCCGAGTTCGGCAAGCCGGTGGTCGGTGGCGGCGACATGGCGGTGCTGTTCAACGACAACGAGCGAGCCGCCGAGCTCATCAGGTTCCTGGCCACCCCCGAGGCAGGTGAGGTGTGGGCCACCGCCGAGCGGGGAGCGGTGATCTCCCCCAACCAGTCCGTTCCTCTGGACGTCTACGGCGGGGGCCTCAGGCAGAAGGAGGCAGAGGTGGTCCTCGAGGCCGAGATCTATGTCTTCGACGGCTCAGACCTGGCACCGCCGGAGGTGGGCGGCGACGCCATGTTCAGCGGCCTCCAGGGATTCATCGACAACCCCGACGACATCGAGGGGACCTTGCAGTTCATCGAGGACGTGGCGGCCGGGGCCTACTAGAGACAGACGGGAGCGGGGCGGGCTCCACGCCCGCCCCTCCCACGCAAGACCGAAGGAGAGGAGGTCGCGCTGACCACCGGCACCGCACCGGTTCCAGTTCGCCCCGACCAACAGGACCAGGCCGAGGGGTACCCGGCGAGCCGGGCGGCGAACTGGCGTCCCTGGGTCTGGACGTTCCCCGCCCTGCTGCTTCTCGCCGTCTTCTTGGTGTGGCCGATGATTCGGACCATCTGGGTGAGCCTCTACCAGGGCAGCATCATCAACCCGACCGGGGAGTTCCTCGGCTTCCAGAACTACCTCCAGCTGCTCACCAGCGACCCCTTCTTCCTCCGCCTGGATCTCCCGCCCTGGAGCGCAGTCTTCAACAGCGGACTCTGGGTGGTGCTCTTCACTAGTGGGGTGGTGGTGATGGGCTTGGCCGTCGCCGTCCTGTCGGACGGGGTGCGCTACGAGAAGATCGTCAAAGCGATCGTCTTCCTGCCCCTGGTGGTCTCCTTCACCGCCGCCTCAGTGGTCTTCACGTTCGTCTATGCCCCCGATCCCAACATCGGGGTGCTCAACGCCATCCTTGTCGCCCTCGGGTTCGAGCCCATCGCCTTTCTGGGGAGGACCGAGTTCGTCAACTTCGCCATCATCGTCGCCGCCATCTGGGTGTGGACCTCGCTGGCGATGACCATTCTGGCGGCCGCCTACCGGTCACTCCCTGGTGACGTGATCGAGGCCTCGGCGGTGGATGGGGCCAGCGCTTGGCAGACCTTCTGGCGGGTCTCGCTGCCGATGATGAAGGGCCCGGTCATCGTGGTAGCGGTGATCATGATCGTCAACGCCCTCAAGGCGATCGACCTGGTGCTGGTGATGACCGAGGGCGGGCCCCGCAATGCCAGCCGCATCGTCGGCTTCACCGTTTACTGGGAGATCTTCAACAACAACAAGGCGGGATACGGCAGCGCAGCCGCCGTCGTCCTGCTGGTGCTGATGGCCCCACTCATGTGGTACCAGATGCGCCAGATCCGACAGGGGGTGAACCGATGACCACCATTGCGGGCCGCACTCGGCCCACCACCTTCTCTGGACGGCTGGTCGCATTGATCAACCGCTTCTGGCTGCACATCGTCCTGGTGTTCGTGAGCATCGCCTGGCTCGTGCCCTCTATGGGCCTCTTTGTCGCCTCTCTACGCACCCGGGCCGCCAATTCTCAGTCCGGTTGGTGGACGGCCCTCTGGACCGGGGGCTGGACTACCGACAACTACACCACCGTGCTCCAATCGGCCAACCTCCCACCCCCCGGGTTCGCCGACAACTTCGTGAACACCTTGATCATCAGCATTCCCGGCACCCTGCTGCCGGTGGCCATCGCCGCGGTGGCCGCCTACGCCTTCGCCTGGATGGATTTTCGGGGACGAGACTGGATCTTCCTCGCGGTCGTGGCCCTGTTGGTCGTCCCACTACAGGTGACCTGGGTGCCCGTGCTCCAGATCCTGCGGGAGTTGGGCCTGACCCAGAACTTCACCGGAATTTGGCTGGCCCACTCGGCGTACGGCCTGCCCTTCGCAATCTTCCTGTTGCGGAACTTCTTCGCCGACCTGCCGAAGGACCTGTTCGAGTCAGCCCGAATCGACGGGGCCTCCGAGCGGATGGTGTTCTTCCGCATCGTCCTCCCGCTCTCGGTGCCGGCCCTTGCCTCCCTGGCCATCTTCCAATTCGTATGGGTTTGGAACGACCTGATGAACGCCCTCATCTACATTCAGGACGTCGACCGGTTTCCCTTGACGGTGGGGATCCGGAGCCTGCTGGGCCAGTTCGGGAATGAGTGGCACCTGCTGGCGGCCGGGGCGTTCATCTCCATGTCGATGCCCCTGTTGGTGTTCTTCAGCCTGCAGCGCTACTTCGTGCGGGGGATCACTGCGGGAGCCGTGAAGGGCTAGCCCCGTGCGCAGGCGGCTGGCCCTTGGTGCGCTGGCGACGGCGGCACTCCTGGCCGGATGGGTCGCTCACAGGCCGCCGGTCGTGGAGGTTCCCGGCGACGCACCAAGCATCAGGCGGGCCCTAGCCGAGGCCCCGATCGGCGCGGTGATTCGTCTGGCGGCCGGCAGATACCCGGAGACGCTCCTGGTGAGCCGGCCCGTGACCATCGAGGGACCACCTGACGGATCGGCGGTGATCGAAGGGGATGCGGGCGCCCCCGTGGTCACCCTGGTCGGTACTCGGGACGTGACGCTCCGCCATCTCACCATCAGCGGGGGAGAGGTCGGAGTGTTAGTGAAGGGCAGCGACGGGATCGTGATCTCGGACAATGCCATCACCGATAACGGATTGCGGGGCGTGTGGCTGGTGCACGGGTCGGCGGAGATCGTGAGAAATGTGGTCAGAAACACCACGAGTCCGTACGGAAAAGGCATCCACGTCGCCAACGCCATGAGTCGGCCCCGGTCAATCATTCAGGGAAACCTGGTAGAGGCAAGCGGCGCCGATGGCATCCTGACGAACTTTGCCCGGACCGTCATCCGGGGGAACAACGTAAGAAACAACGACGGGTATGGGATCAATGTGTCCGAGATGTCGGTAGCCGACGTGACCGACAACACGGTGACCGGGAGTGGCCGGCCTGGCATCTTCGTGGTCGACATGTCGACGGCCCTGGTAGAGGGGAACCGGGTGGCGGGGGAGTCGCACGGGGTGCACCTGGAGTTCCACTCTCAAGCTTGGGTTACGGGCAATCGGATCGCCGCCACCTCCGGTTGCCCGGTGGTCACCGGGGTGGGGAGCGTGGTTCTTCTTCGGGCCAACCGCGTGGCGGGGAAGGATTGCCCCCCTCCCGCCCCTTGGGCTAGGCAGGTGGCGGGCCCGCCCCGCCAGGGGCTGTGGGTCATCGGTCTGACCGGGGCGATGCTGCTCGGGCTCCCCCTGCTGGCAGGGGGCCGGGATCGCTGGCCGGTGCTCATGGTGGCCACCGCCGCCGCCGTCCAGGTCGTGCATCAGCTCGAGCACGTGGTGCAGGTCGTCCAGGCCAAACTGCTTCATTGGGATGAGGCGCACGGGCTGGCGGGGGCAGTGCTGGACAACGAGTGGATCCATCTGGGCTTCAACTCGGTGCTCATGATCGCCCTGCTCGCGGCGGCTTTTGGGTTGGGAAGAAGTGGCTTGCGACGGTGGCGGCGGCGCCGGCCGCACGGCTTGGCCGCCTTCGCTGGGGTCCTGGTGATGCAGGGCTACCACCAGGTAGAGCACCTGGTAAAGGTGTCCCAGCTCCTCTCGCTGGGCATCGCCCCCGCTCCGGGCATCGCTGGCCGCGCCTTCGACCTGGTCTGGCTGCACTTTTCGATCAACCTGGCGGTCACCGCCCTCCTGGTGGTGGCCCTGCTGAGCCTCAGGTTGCTGACGCATCCGAGGTCATCTCTTGCCCGGGCCCACCTAC
>JALYHC010000230.1 GCA_030776765.1 Actinomycetota bacterium
GGTGTCGACGTGCGCGGAAGCAGCAAGCAGGAGCTCTACGAGCGCGCCAGGGACCTGGGCATCCGCGGGCGCTCCAAGATGAGCAAGCAGGAGCTGGGCAAGGCCATCGCCAAGAAGCAGGGGTAGGACCCCCCGCCCGACTTTAGGCAATAGCTGACCCCAGGGGTACAACAAAACCCAAGGTTCGAGTGGGGGGGTGGCCCTCAGCTACCCTCTTCGGCTCCCGGCCGGTAGTCGGGTAGCTCCTCGAGCTCGTCCGAGCCCACGGTGAGGCTGACCTGCTCCTCCCTGGCCTGGGCCACCCAGGAGGTGGGCACCAACTTCATCCGCTTGCGGAGCAACCCCTGAGTGTGGGAAACGAGCAGGTGGGTGGCCTGCTTGCTGTCCGGGTCAATGAACAGCCGCTCCACGTCGCCGACGTGCTGGCCGTCGTCGGTCACCACCGCGATGCCTTCCTTCAGGACGACGGTGCCCTCGGGGACGTTGCGCTCGACGTCTCGCAGGTAGTAGGGCTCGGTGGGGTACCCCAGGTAGGCATTTCCCGCCCAGGCCCCTATCGGGGGATACCAGTAGTAGGGCCGGGCAGCTTGAGGAGAGGCGTCCCGTCCGTAGTGGCCCGCCGGCACGAACTCCGACTCCTCGAAGGCCGGCAGGTCCTGGGGGGCGGCGATGTCTTCTCCCAGCACAATCTGGTCGCCCCGTTGCTCGAGGACCCATTCCGCCGGCACCACCTTGTCCTCGGTGAAGAGCAGGCCTTGGCGCACCACCAGGTCGGTGACTTCCTTCGTGCGGGGGTCCATCACTACTCGATCGAGAGTGCCCACCTCCTGCCCATCGGCGGTCACGACTGCCATCCCTTCCCTGAGCTCCACGGCTCTCCTCTCGTCGCTACCGCCTTGCTACCCGGCCGTCGGCGCTCTGAAACGGAGGGTCCTCCCCCCTCCGTCCGGGAGGGCCAGGGAGAAGCTCGATCGCCTCCAGCACCTCCTCGACCTGGATGGAGAGCAGGCCCTCCGGGCCCTTCCACAGGACCCGGTGACGGCCGCCGCCCGGCGGAGGCCCCCACTCGACCGGGGACTCCGGCCCGAACAGGACCACCGAGGGGGTGCGCAGGGCGGTAGCCAAGTGGGCGACGCCGGTGTCCCCACAGGCGGCCCGGCCGGCGGCTGCCAGGAGGGCGGCCAGCTGCAGGAGATCGGTCTGTCCGGCCAGGACGGCTCGCTCGTCCAGTCCCGCCATGCGAGCGACCTCCGATGCCAGCCCCATCTCCTCGGTGGTGCCGGTGATGATGACCTCGCGGCCCGAGGATCGCTCGGCTCGCGCCACCTCGGCCCACCGCTCCTTCGGCCACCGCCGGGCGGGAGCGCTGCCGCCGGGATGCACGACGGTGGCGCCAAGCGCCCATTGGGGCACCGGTCGATCCGGCAGAGGAAGGTACAGGTCGGATGGATCGGTGGCGATCCCGTGGCCGCCCAGCATCCGGCACCAGCGCTCCACCTCGTGCTCCCCGGCGCGCCATGCGGGGAAGGCCCGGCTTTCCGGTATCTGGCGGTGGCCGAAGGCGATCAAGCGCCGTGGCCGGGCCTCGAGCAGCAGTCGGTGGCTCTGCGGGCCGCGGCCGTGCAGGTTGGCGGCCACCGGCGCGTGGTGCAGCGAGGGATCGAGGGGTCGCAGCTCCCCGGTAGGTACCACGTGATGGATTGCCCCGTCGAGGAGGGCGAGGGGAGCCAGTGCGGCGGGCGCCGCTAGTACCCGGTGATGCTCCGGGAAGGCGCGGGCCAGCCCCCGCAAGGCGGGGACCGCCGTCAGCAGGTCGCCCAGGCCCAGGGCCCGCAGGACGACCAGGAGGTGCCGCGGCCGGGAAGCCGCCTCAGGAACAGTCGGGATGATCTCGGGTGACGAACTTGAAGAAGCGGCTCGTCTCCCCTTGGGCCGTCTCTTCCTGGTAGAGGAAGCCCAGCTGCTTCTCCTCGAACTTCTCGAAGAATTCCTCCCACGAGATTTCGGTGAGCGATTCGTCGCCGCTGTACCCGGGGAAGTCGATCCGCAGGATGCCCGGGTCCTCGCCCCCTCCGCTTTGCTCGACGCCGGCCGGCCGGCCTCCACGGTCCTCCGCCCAGCGCCTGATGACCTCATGGTCGGTGGTGCACTTGCTGGTACCAGCCACGATCGTCCTCCGGTCGAAACGTCTCTCCGGCAGAAGTACCCATGGAGGGCCTCGGGCAAACGGGGCAAGCCGGAGCTGCGCAGCGCAGCTGCCACCGCTTGTTTAGGAAGTGCTTCTCCAGGGGAAAGCCGCTTCTCGAAGTCGCCGTGACGACGCTGGGGGGGCTCGACTTGCGGCAGCACCTTGCCGGGCTGGCGCCGCAGGGAAGGAGGAGATGGGATGAAGCGCATTGCCATCGTGAGCGAACACGCTTCGCCACTGGCCCCGACCGGCGGAGCGGACGGCGGCGGCCAGAACGTCTACGTCGCCCAAATGGCCAAGAACCTGGCCGGGATGGGCTACGAGGTGGACGTCTTCACCCGACGGGACTCTCAGGCGCTCCCGGAGCTAGTGGAGTTGGCACCCGGGGTCGCCCTGGTGCACCTGCCGGCGGGACCGGCGATCCCCGTGGCCAAAGAAGAGCTGCTTCCCCACATGGAGGAGTTCACCGCCCACCTGCTGGAGCGGCTGGCCGACCGGCCGTGCCACCTGCTGCACGCCAACTTCTTCATGTCGGGGCTGGCGGCCCTGCAGGTCAAGCAAGCCACCGGCACTCCCTTCGTGGTCACCTTTCATGCTCTGGGCCGGCTGCGGCGTTTCCACCAGGGTGAGGCCGACCGGTTCCCCGACGAGCGCTTCGAGATCGAGGACCGCATCATCGCCGGGGCCGACCGGATCATCGCCGAGTGCCCGCAAGATGCCGAGGACCTCCTGGTGCTGTACGGGGCCCAGCCGGAGAAGATCGCCGTCATCCCTTGCGGCTTCGATCCGGACGAGTTCTCGCCCATCAGCAAGCCTTTGGCTCGGGCGCGGTTGGGGTTGCCGCCCAACGAGCGGGTGATCCTGCAGCTGGGGCGGATGGTGCCCCGCAAGGGCGTCGACGACGTGATCCGAGGCCTGCGGCGGCTGGTGGACGACTTCGGCATCCAGGCCAGGCTGCTGGTGGTGGGGGGTGAGGCGGAGGAGCCCGATCCCCGCCTGACCCCCGAGCTGGGCCGGCTGCAGGCCATCGCCGAGGAGGAGGGGGTGGCCCACTTGGTCACCTTCACCGGGCGCCGAGGCCGCGACATCCTCCGCTACTACTACAGCGCGGCGGACGTCTTCGTCACCACGCCCTGGTACGAGCCATTCGGCATCACCCCTTTGGAAGCGATGGCCTGCGGCATCCCGGTGGTGGGCAGCAACGTGGGGGGTATCAAGTTCACCGTCGAGGATGCGGAGACCGGGTTCCTGGTCCCCCCGCGTGACCCGGCGGCGCTGGCGGACCGCCTGGCCCAGCTCTACCGGCAGCCGGAGCTGCGCGACGCGTTCGGCAAGCGGGCCGTGCGGCGGGTCAACGCCCTGTTCACCTGGAAGCAGGTCACCGGCAGCATCGCCCGCCTCTATGACGAGGTGCTGGGCGTCACGTCCTTCGACGACGAGGCCCAGCGGGTGGCCATCATCGATGCCGGCTTCGAGGAGCTGGTGCAGGCCTTGCGAGATTCCCAGCGACTGCTGCGGAGCGACCTGCTAGGGGCTGCCGAGCTGATGGCGTCCTGCTTCGCCGCCGACCACAAGCTGCTGGTGGCCGGCAACGGCGGGAGTGCCGCCGAGGCCCAGCACCTGGCCGCCGAGCTGGTGGGCCGATTCAAGCGGTTGGACCGCCCGCCCCTGCCGGTGCTGGCGCTCAACGCCGACACGGCCGTGCTGACCGCCTGGTCGAATGATGCCGGATACTCCCAGGTGTTCGCCCGGCAGGTGGAGGCCCTCGGCCTGCCCGGCGACCTCCTGGTGGGGATGAGCACCAGCGGGAGGTCCGCCAACCTGGTGGAGGCGTTCCGGGCGGCCGCCGCCAAGGGACTTCACACGCTTGCCATCCTGGGTGGCGACGGTGGGGAGCTGCGCAGGCTGTCCGAGCAGGTCATCCTGGTCCCCTCCTCGGATGTCCAACGGGTGCAGGAGGTGCAGGCCCTGCTCCTCCACCTCCTGTGCGAGCTGGTGGAGGAGCAGCTCATGGCGTCGGAGAGGCCGGTGGCGGCCCTGGGGCTGCGCAAGGGGTCGGGCGCCGGCCTGGCGCTGGCACTGGCGGGGAGGGAGCCTCATGACGCCTAGGCCAAGGCCGGCCGTCTTCTTGGACAAGGACGGCACGCTGGTGGAGAACGTCCCTTACAACACCGACCCGGCCGGCATTCGCCTGGCCCCCGGCGCACCGGAGGCGCTGCGCCTCCTGCATGGGGCTGGGCGTCGCCTGGTGGTGGTCTCCAACCAGTCCGGCGTGGCCCGAGGGCTCTTCCCGGAGGGAGCCTTGCTGGGCGTGGAGCGGCGCCTGCGAGAGCTGCTGGCAGACGTGGGGGTGCCGCTGGGCGGTTTCTACTACTGCCCGCACCACCCGGAGGCGCGCCTGGTCTCCTACCGTGCCCGCTGCCGGTGCCGCAAGCCCATGCCGGGCCTGCTCCTGCGGGCCGCCGAGGAGCTGGACCTGGACCTCGAGCGCTCGTGGATGGTGGGCGACATCCTGGACGACGTGGAGGCCGGCTCCCGGTCGGGCTGCCGAACCACCCTGATCCTCAACGGCGGGGAGACATTGTGGAGGACCGGGCCCCGGCGCTTTCCCGACCTGGTGGCCTCCGACCTGCTGGAGGCAGCCACCTGCCTCCTGGAGCTGGACGTCCCTCGGGAGAGGGTGGCCAGATGAGCGCCCAGCTCTCCGGAGTGATCGAGGCCTTCGCCGGGCGGCGGGTGCTCGTGCTGGGGGACGCCATGCTGGACAGCTACCTGGAGGGCGCCGCCGCCCGGCTCTGCCCGGAAGCCCCGGTCCCGGTGGTCGACGTCCGGCGCCGCGACGACCTGCCGGGGGGAGCCGCCAACACGGCCAGCAACGTGCGCCAGCTGGGTGCCCAGGTGTCGTTGCTGTCGGTCATCGGCGACGACGCCGAAGGCGAGCTGCTCAAGGAGGCGCTGGCGGCGAGGGGCGTCTCGGCCGACTCGCTGTTGGTGGAACCGGGTAGGCGCACCATCGTGAAGCAGAGGGTGGTGTGTGACCATCAGGTCCTGGTGCGCTTCGACATGGGAACCACCGCCCGGATAGCGACCGCCATCGAGGAAGCGCTGATCGAGCGGCTGGATTCGGCCGCCGCCGCTTGCGATGCCCTCATCGTCTCCGACTACGACTACGGGATCGTCACCCCTGCCGTCCTGCGGGCACTGGCCACCCGGCAAAGACGCCACCCCCGGCTGCTGGTGGTGGACTCCAAGAAGCTGGGCGAGTTCCGCGGCCTGGGCGCGACGGCCGTCAAGCCCAACTACCAGGAGGCGGCCCGCCTGCTGGGGGAGCCAGAGCTGCTCGACTCGGTCGACCGGGCCGGGCAGATGGAGTCAGGCGGTGTCCGCCTGCTGGGCAAGCTGGACGCGGAGGTGGTGGCCCTCACCTTGGACAGCGACGGCGCCTTGATCTTCGAGCGGGGCAAGCCGCTCCACCGCACCTATGCTCGGCCTAGCCCGCATCGACGAGCGGCGGGGGCGGGGGACACCTTCGTGGCCGCCTTCACGCTGGCCCTGGCGGCCGGAGCGGATACGCCGGCCGCCGCGGAGCTGGCTTCGGCAGCCTCCACCGTGGTAGTGGGAAAGGAGCGCACCGCCGTGTGCTCGGCGCAGGAGCTGCGGGGCTACTTCTCCTTTGAGGAGGCCTACCTGGACGAGGGCCGGCTGGCCGACCGCCTGGAGTTCCACCGCCGCCAGGGGCGGCGCATCGTCTTCACCAACGGCTGCTTCGACATCCTCCACCGGGGTCACATCGGCTACCTCAATCAGGCCAAGGCATTGGGCGACGTGCTGGTGGTGGCCGTCAACTCCGACGAGAGCGTGCGTCGCCTCAAGGGGGCGGGGCGGCCCCTCAACTCACTGGAAGACCGAGTGGAGGTGTTGGCTGCCTTGAGCTGCATCGACCACATCGTCAGCTTCTCGGAAGACACGCCGAGCCGCCTCATCGAGATGGCGCGCCCGGACGTCTTCGTCAAGGGCGGCGACTACACCCACGAGATGCTCCCTGAGGCCCCGCTGGTGGAGTGCCTGGGAGGGAGCGTGCAGATCCTGCCCTATCTGGAGGACCGGTCGACCAGCCGCCTCATCGAGGGCATCAGGGAGCGCGTCAGGCAAGAGGAGGGCCTACTCAGGGCCCAGGAGCTGGAAAGGAGCGCTGGAGGTGCCGGCGACCTGGGAGGGAGCTAGGGAGCTCGTCTGCGTCCGCCTCGACACGATCGGGGATGTGCTGATGAGCACTCCCGCCATCCGTGCGTTGAAGGAATCGGGTCCCGGCCGGCGAATCACGCTGCTCACTTCCTCGAGAGGCACCGAGGTGGCCCGACTGGTCCCGGAGGTGGACCACGTGATCCGCTACGACCCGCCCTGGATGAAGGCCACCGCCCCTCGGGTCGACAGCGGTCCCGAGCACGCCATGATCGAACGACTCCGCGGCTTCGATGCCTCAGTCATCTTCACCGTCTACAGCCAGAGCCCGCTTCCGGCCGCCTTGCTGTGCCACCTGGCCGACATCCCCCTGCGGCTGGCCCATAGCCGCGAGAACCCCTATCAGCTGCTCACCGACTGGGTGCCGGACCCGGAGCCCGAGCACCTGGTCCGGCACGAGGTGCGCCGGCAGCTCGACCTCGTGTCCACGGTGGGCGCCGGGGTGGAAGACGAGCGCCTCTCCCTGCAGGTGCCCGACGCCGCCCATGAGAAGGTGGCCCGGCTGGTGCAGGAGATCGGCCTGGAAGTGGACCGGCCCTGGGTGGTGGTCCATCCGGGAGCCACGGCCCCCTCCCGGAGGTACCCCTGGGAGCACTTCGTGCAGGTGGCCGGCGGCCTGGGGGGGGAGCTGGGCTGCCAGGTGGTCTTTACCGGAACCGAGCCCGAGCGCGAGCTGGTGGAGCAGATCCGCTCGCTGGTCGAAGGGCCCACCTTCTCCCTGGTGGGCCGCCTCGACCTTGCCGAGCTGGCCGCCCTGCTCTCCGTGGCGCCGCTGATGGTGAGCAACAACACCGGTCCGGCCCACGTGGCCGCCGCCGTCGGCACGGCAGTGGTCGACCTGTACGCGCTCACCAACCCACAGCACACACCGTGGATGGTGCGCCATCGAGTGCTGTCGCACGACGTCCCGTGCAGGAACTGCTACTCCAGTGTGTGCCGGGAGGGCCATCACGACTGCCTGCGCCTGGTGCGCCCGCAGCAGGTGGTGGAGGCGGCGGCCGAGCTGCTTGGGGAGCCGGAAGTGTTTCAGCCGGCTTGATTCGGGGGAATGAGCTAGCCAACACAGCCTGGAAAGGGGAAATCGGGATGAAGCGCTTCTTCAAGACGCTGGCCATCGGCGGGGCGGTCTTCGGAGCCCTGAAGCTGCTGTTCGGCAACCGAGACGCCGGACGTAAGGCCGCTCGGGTGCGCCTGGAAGGCAACTGGGATCAAGTGAAGGGACGCATCAAGCAGAGCTGGGGCAGCCTGAGCGACCAGGACCTGGTATGGGCTGAGGGGAGCTGGGACCGGTTGGTGGGCGTGATCAAGGGAAAGACCGGGGAGAGCGCCAAAGCCATCGAGAAGCGCCTCAGCCGCCTCTCCAAGTAACGAAAAGCGGCCAACCTCAGGTTTGAGCGGCGCTCGACCAACTACCGCCTAGCAGTCGTCGCGAACTGCGCCGGGAGCGGCCAGGCCAGTTTTCCAATCGTGCTCACTCCTGGTTGAAGGCCTCGAAGGTGAGTGCCGTCATCACGCCGTACGCGGCGTGAGGGACGATGTCGGAGGCCCAAGACTGGGGGCTCCACTGGCGGGGGTCGGTGAGCCCCAGGGAGGTCAGGGGCACATCGCTGCCGGCCATGGCGGTGATGGCCAGTCCCAGGGCTGCGAGCGGCAAGGGGACCGAGCGGGCGTGAGGCCTGATGATGCCGTACAGGGCTCCCACCCCGAGGCCGGTGGCATAGCCCAGGAGGGCGCCGAGCCCGGACCTGCGGTTGGCAGCGGTCTCACTGTCGGGCCCCTCTTCGGACAGGCTCAGGCCGGCCCGCCGGCTGATCTCCCGGACCGCTTGGGCCGGCATCTCGCTGGCAGGCCGGCCCCGAATGGCCATGTCGAGGTAGGTGGTGATGTTGAGGGCCACGGTCCCAACTGCGCCGCTGGCCAATCCCCTTACCAATTGGTTCACAGTGCGGCCTTTCTTTCGTTGTGCCACGTCGGTACCCGGGTTCGAAGCCCGCTAAACGCGGCCGGGCGCAGCCGGGGTTATGGGTGCTGATGGGCGGGTAGATGGTGCCCATGGACGATCGAACCACCCGACAGCGGCTGGAAGCGGAGCGGGACCGCCTCCAATCGCTGATCGACGGGATCAGCGAGCGGGAGGAGCTGGACGCTTCTCAGCAGGAAAGTGTCGGGTCGCTCGCCGACTACGACCAGCATCCCGCCGACGCCGGGACCGAGACCTTCGACAGAAGCAAGGACCTGGCCATCATCGAGCAGCTGGAGCGCGAGCTGGCGGACGTCGACCAGGCCATGGAGCGCCTGGAGGCCGGTACGTACGGACGATGCGAGGTGTGCGGAAAGGAGATCGACCCCCAGCGCCTGGAGGCCAAGCCTGCCGCCCGCTTCTGCCTGGAGGACCGAGAGCAGGCCGAGCGGGAAGCCGACGCCGATCGGCAGTCGTAGCGGAGCCATCCCGCCCCAACCTCACCTTCAACCGACATGCAAAGCCCACCCGCTGGGCCCTCGCCCATGAGCATGCCGGCAGGACAGGCCTAGGCCCCCGAAGCTCTACGACCTCCGGGCCAACCACAGCCCGGCCGCTCCGGCACTTCCCAGGGCCAGCCACCCCCGGCGCTTGGTCAGCCAAAGCTGCAGGCTCCGCCCGCGGGCCCGGTCGTCGAAGCGCCCATGGGCCCCGTGGTCTCCGGCCACCGGCTCGAAGAGGTTGTCGGGGCGCTCCCGGGGGACCAGCTCGTCCGCCTGCTGCGCCTGGTATCCCTTCTGCGCCAGGTAGAGGTCCAGGAGTCCTGGTACCAGCTTGTTGGCCATGATGGTCACCACGGTGGGCCGACCCACGTAGACCTGCCGGCGCTTGTGATGGGCCGCCCAGAAGATCGCCTCGGCGGCCACCTCCGGCTGGTAGATGGGTGGCACCGGCTGGGGGCGACGGGGCAGGCGGGTCCGGCACCACTCGAACTGGGGCGTGTTGAGGGCGGGGAGCTGCACCATCGTCAGATGAACGTTGCTGCCCTGGTGCTGCAGCTCGGTGCGCAGCGACTCGGTGAATCCCTGGATGGCGTGCTTGGCCCCGCAGTAGGCGGATTGCAGCGGGATGGACCGGTAGGCCAGCGCCGAGCCCACCTGCACGATGGTGCCCAGGTCGCGGCTCATCATGCGCGGCAGGGCGGCCATCGTCCCGTAGACCACTCCCAGGTAGGTGACCTCGGTCACCCGACGGAACTCCTCGGGAGTGATCTCCGCAAGCGGCGAGAACACCGTCACCATGGCGTTGTTGACCCAGACGTCGATCTGGCCCAGCTCGTCCTCCACCTGCTGGGCGGCCGCCTCCACTTGGGAGGGGTCGGCCACGTCCAGGGGGACGGTGAGGGCCCTGCCTCCCCCCGCCTCCACTTCCTGGGCAGCAGCCTCCAGGCCGTCTCGACCTCTAGCCAGCAGGCCCACGTGAGCGCCCTCCTGCGCGAACCGACGGACGGTGGCTCGGCCTACCCCTGCCGAGGCTCCGGTGACGACGACCACTTCCCTGGCCATGCACGAGTCTTCCCCATGTGGGGGTCGCCCGAAACCGCAGCGGGAATGCCAGTGTTGTAGGCAGCGTGAACCAACTGTGGAAGGAGGATCGATGAGGTTGCTGCGCCTCGTCCTGTTGGCGGCCTTGTTGGGAGCGTGCGG
>JALYHC010000231.1 GCA_030776765.1 Actinomycetota bacterium
GCCCGCAGGCCCAGCTGCTGGACCGATTCCTCGGCGCTGGCCAGCAGGACCCGCCGGCCCTGCCCGGCCAGGGAGGCTGCCGCCTGCAGCAGCAGGGTGGACTTGCCCACGCCGGGCTCCCCACCCAACAGAATGCTGGAACCGGGCACCAGCCCGCCACCGAGCACCCGATCGACCTCCCCTAGTCCGACCTCCCGCCGCGCCGGCTCGACCGGTCCCGCCTCCCGCAGCACCAAGACCGGGGGAGCGGCGGTGGCCAGGCCTGAAGAGCCCATCTCCCGCAGCAGCTCATCCCGGTTGCGACATTGGGGGCAGAAGCCCATCCACTTGGGCGAGCGGTAGCCGCACGAGGAGCAGCGATAGGAGGCCATTGGGGCAGATGCTATCGGTGGAGGGTGACACGAACGGCCCAGACGATGGCCGCCACGGCGGCGGCCAGCAGCAGGATGGCTCCCGCCAGGTTGGCCGCCGTCCACGGCTCCGCCATGCGAATCGTCCAGATCATCGCCCCGTGGCACAATACAGGCGAGGTGGGAAGAGAACGGGTGACTCAGACCTGCACCAACTGCGGTGCCACCGTCGACGGTGAGCAGTTCTGCCCGGAGTGCGGCCAGTGGGTGGAGCTCGATGAGGACAGCTTCGAGCCCTTCAGCCTCGAGGAGGGCCCTCCTTCGGAGGACCCGCCCCCGCGGTTGACGGAGGTGGAGGCGCCGCCGGAGGTGGTCTGCCCCTCCTGTGGGGCTGCCAATCCGGCCTTCAACCGCCACTGTGAGGAGTGCGGCGCTCGTCTCTCGCAGGCGCCGCTCCCGGTCGCCCCACAGCCCATGATCCGTGCCAGTGCGGGGGCCCGCGCGCTTGCGGTGCTGGTGGCGGTGGTGCTGGTGGTGGCGCTGCTGGCACTGCTGGTCAACCTGTTCCGTCCCTCCCCGCCGCGCCCGGTGGCCGCCGAGACCTCCGGCAGCACCACCACCGCCGCCCAGGTGGCCATCCAGGAGCTCCAGCCGGTGTCGGTGGAGGCTTCCAGTGAAATCCCCGGCTTCGAGGCCTCCCATCTCGTCGACGACGACCCCACCAACTCCTGGAACGACGCCTCATTGGGAGGCCGGGGCGCCGAGCTCACCTTCCGCTTCGGTGAGCCCGTGCAGATCACCAGCATCGTCATCCAGAACCTCACCGAGGAAGAGCGCTTCTTGCGGAATTTCCGCATCCGCGGCTACCAGATCGTCCTCGACGACCACGACGAGGTCATCCCCGGGGAGCTGGAGAACACCCGCGAGCCTCAGCAGATCGAGGTGCCAAGCTTGAGAACAACGGTCCTCACCCTCAAGGTGACCAGCACCTATCCGGCAGAGCCGGTGGGCGAGAACCCCCCCTTCCAGGAGCTGGCCCTCCAGGAAGTGAAGTTCTTCGGTAGGCCCAATCCCTGACGGAAGCAAACCGACAAGGCTCTGAGGTGTGGGGGGCCGATCACCTTGATCCGGGCGGCATCTACCTGGGCACCACCTCGGGCACCATGCACCACAGTCCTGACGAGGCCGTGTCGGGGGGCAGCTCGTGAGAGGGGTCTTCTTCGACCACGACGGGGGGATCGACGACTTCCTGGCGCTGCTGCTGCTGGTCGCCTACGAGCGGCTGGACCTGCTGGGGGTCTCCATCACTCCTGCCGACACCTACATCGAGCCGGCCACTTCCGTCACCCGAAAGATCCTCCGCCTGGCCGGCCGCCCCGACGTCCCGGTGGCTGCCGGCACCCTCGAGGGCCGCAACTCGTTCCCGCATCTGTTCCGCATGGACAGCCTGAGGATCGACGCCCTGCCCCAGCTCGACCAGGGGCCACACACGCCCGCCCCACTCGTCGACGAACCGGGGCAGGAGCTGCTCGCCCGCACCCTCCTCCAGGCGGCCCAGCCGGTGACGCTGCTCATGACCGGTCCGCTCACCAACCTGGCGTGGGCCTTGCACCATCATCCCCAAGTGGAGGCCAAGGTGGAAGAGCTGGTGCTGATGGGAGGGGCTCTGGAGGTGCCGGGAAACGTGCACCGCCGGACTTTGGCACCCCAGCCGGGCTCACCCCCCACTGTCGAGCTGCTCGACCATCCCCGGCCGGGCCATGACGGCTCGGCGGAGTGGAACATCTACTGGGACCCGGCGGCCGCCAAGCGAGTGTGGGACTCGGGCATCCCCATCACCCTCTTTTCGCTCGACTCCACCAACCAGGTTCCCGTCACCGACGACTTCCGAAGAGCCCTCGCCCGCCAGAGGCACTACCCGCTGTCCGAGGCGGCGGGGACCATCTGGGCCATCACCGCAGGCTACGACTACTACTGCTGGGACACCCTGGCCACCTCCCACCTGGCCGCCCCGCACCTCTGCTCCTTCCGCCGGGTGCCCTGCGACGTCCTCACCCACGGCCCCAGCCAGGGGCGTACGGTGATCAGCGAGGGGGGCCGTGAGGTCAAAGTGGCCGAGCGGGTGGACGCGGAGGCCTTCTACGCCCACTGCCTGACCGTGCTGCAGCGAGGCAGTGCGCTTCCAACCGACCAGGCGCAAGGGTGACCGGTCTCCTGCTCGTCGTGGGAAGCTACAACGTGGGCCTCACGGTGGTAGGGCGGTCCCTGCCCCTCCCCGGCCAGACCGTGCTCGGCCACACCTTCGACATGGGGCCGGGAGGCAAGGGGTCCAACCAGGCCATCGGCGCACGGCGCTTGGGCGCCCAGGTCGACCTGGTGGTCAAGCTCGGCAACGACCGCTTCGCCGACGACGCCCGGGAGCTCTTCGCTCGGGAAGGGCTTTCGGGAAGCGGCATCCTGGCTGCCGATACTCACACCGGCGTTGGCCTCATCCTGGTAGATGATCAGGGGAACAACATGATCGCCATCCATCCCGGCGCCAACGCCCTGCTGCATGCCGAAGACCTGGACCGGCTCCCGGGGATCTTCGACCGTGCCAGCCACCTGCTCTGCCAGCTGGAATCACCCGTCGAGTTGTTCGCCGAGGCGGCTGGACGGGCAAGGAGGCGGGGGCTCACCACCATCCTCAACCCGGCTCCTGCCCGGCCGCTTCCGGTCGAGACACTGTCACTGGCCGACCTGATGACTCCCAACGAGGGCGAGCTGGGCACCCTGACCGGCCTGCCGGTCGGAAGCGAGCGGGAGGTGCGGGAGGCGGCCTCCGTCCTGCTCGACAAGGGGGTAGGCCAGGCCGTGGTGACGCTGGGCGAGCGGGGCGCCCTGTGGGTGCACGCAGGCGGTACTCAGCACTTTCCGGCTCACCGGGTGCCGGTCCGCGACACCACAGGAGCGGGAGATGCCTTCAACGCCGGGCTGGCGACCGCCCTCACCGAAGGCAGGGACATGCCGGCAGCCATCGAGCTGGGCATCCGGGCGGCAGCTTTCTGTGTGGGCCGCCTGGGAGTGATCGACGGTCTGCCCACCCGCCGGCAGCTCGACGCCGAGGTGCCGGCGTGAGTGTGGCCGATGTGGCGGCTCGCATCCAGCACACCAACGTCCGCCCTGAGACCACTCGGAGACAGATCGAGCAGCTGGTGACCGAGTCCCTGGAGCACCGCTTCCAAGGAGTGATGGTCAACCCGATCTGGGCCCCGTTGGCGGCCCGCCTGCTGGAAGGGTCTGGGATGCGCGTCTGCACCGCCTTCGATTTCCCCATGGGAGGGAGCACCACGGAGGTGGTGGCGCAGGCGGTCGCCCAGGCGCGCCGCCAGGGCGCCGACGAGGTCGACGTGATGACCAAGCCGGGCTGGCTGCGCTCCGGCATGCACTCTGAGTACCAACGCCACCTTGCCGAGGTGGTGGCGGCGGCCGACGGGGCGCCGGTCAAGGCGATGCTGGAAGCCGGCCTGCTCGAGGACGAGGAGCTGCGCACCGCCGTAGAGCTGTGTGCCGAAGCGGGGGTCAGCTTCCTCAAGAATTCCAGCGGCTATGGAGGAGGGGACGCCACTCCGGAACTCGTGCGACGGCTGGTGGAGCTGGCGGCCGGGCGGATGGGCGTCAAGGCGTCGGGAGGGATCCGCACCAGGGAGTCGGCAGAGGCCCTCCTCGAGGCCGGAGCCGACCTGCTGGGATCGAGCTCCGGCGTGGCGATCGTGAGCGGGGGCCGGGGCGAGGCGGGATACTGAGGGATGGGCTCAGCTGGAGCCGCCCGGGCGGTCAGCCTGCCTCGCCCCGTCGGTACTGCAGGCCGTCGGCGGCCGGCATCCGCAGGCGCTGGCTGGCCAGCGACAGCACCAACAAGGTCACCAGGTAGGGCGTCATGAAGACGAACTCGCTCGGCACCGTCCGTGTGGTCACGAACCAAGCCAGGAAGCCCAGTGCGAAGAGTGCCTGGAGGAAAGCCGTGTTGGGCCTGCGCCGCGACAAGGACCAGGCGGCCAGCAGCGCCAGGCCGACGGCGATGAACAGCAGGAGGGCGTGCACGGCCGTCTCCTGGCGCAGCCGCAGCGCATCGGCGAAGCCGAACAGCGCCGCCCCGCCCAGCACCCCGGTCGGGCGCCAGTTGCCGAAGATCAGCGCCGCCAGGCCGATGAAGCCGCGGCCGGCCGTCTGGCCCTCCCGGTAGATCCCCGCCTGCTCCAGCACCAAGAAGACACCTCCCAAGCCGGCCAGGGCGCCGGAGATCACCACGCCGTAGTACTTCATCCTGTAGACCCCAACCCCCAGCGACTCGGCCGCATAGGGGTTCTCCCCGCAGGAGCGCAAGCGCAGGCCCCAGGGCGTTCGCCACAGCAGCCACCAGGTGAGCGGCACCAACGCCACCGCGATGAGGGCCAGCCAGGAGAGGCTGCCGGTCAGCCCCCGCAGGAGTCCCGCCAGGTCCGACACGAACAGCCAGTGCTGGCGCTCCAGCCACCCCAGCAGGTCGGGGGTCTTCCAGCCCAGCACCTGCCCTCCGGCCAGGAAGGGCACGTTGAAGTCGCCCACCCCGCCCACCCGTGGGGACTGGGTGACGCCCCCGCCGGTCTCCGGCCGGTAGGCGAGGGCCGAGGCGAAGCGCATCCCGCCGAGGGCCAAGATGTTGATGGCCACGCCGGAGACGATGTGGTCCACCGCGAAGGTGACGGTGGCCAAGGCGTGGATCAGCCCGCCCAGTGCACCACCCAGCACGCCGATGAGCACGCCCTCCCAGGGACCGAACTGCCAGGCGCCCCAGGCACCGAACCACGTCCCCATGATCATCATCCCTTCCAGCCCGATGTTGACCACCCCCGCCCGCTCGGAGTAGACGGCCCCCACCCCGGCCAGCATGATGGGAATGGTCAGGCGCAGGGCTGCCCCGAAGGTCCCGGGTGAAGTGAGCTGGGGCGTGGCGGTGACCTGCTCGACCAGGGCGAGCAGCAGCACTGCGGCCGAGCCGAGCAGGAGCCCGTGCAGCAGGCGGCGGGCCGCAAGGGGCCGGGGCGCCAGGGCGGCAGTGGTCACGCCGACACCGCCTCCCGCTGGTGGTCTGCCTCTTCGGTCGTACCGGCGGCGGCCTTGATCTCCTGCTGCAGGATGAGGCGGGTCACCATCTCGTAGGCGATCACCACCGCCAGCACCACCACCCCCTGGATGATGATGACGATCTCGCGGGGGATGTCGCGCAGGTCGAGGATCTGAGCCGACCGGTCCATCAGTCCGAACAGCAGGGCGCCCAGGGCAATGCCCACGGGATGGTTCCTCCCCAGCAGGGCGACGGCAATGCCCACGAAGCCGAGCTGGGTGGGGAAGTCCTGGGTGTAACGATGGAAGGACCCGAGCAACGGGGACATGGCCACCAGGCCGGCGATGGCTCCGCTGAGCAGCATGGTCTTGATCACCATGGCCCGGGGGTCGACTCCACTCACCCGGGCGGCGGCCGGGTTGAGCCCCGAGGCGCGCAGCTCGAAGCCGAAGCGGGACCGCCACACCAACAGGTAGTAGAAGACGCCCAGCAGGGCCGCCAGCACCACGAACCCCTGCAGGTCTGACCCGGCGCGAATCTCCAAGCCGAGCGCTTCCAGCAACGGGTTGAGCGACGGGAAGCGCCCGGACGGGGGAAGCTCCGGAGTCCTGATGCTGAGCGCCTGGGGCTCGTCCTCCCGAAAGTAGTTGGAGAGGAGCCAGGCCACCAGCCCGATGGCGATGAAGTTGAGCATGATGGTGGAGATGACCTCGTGCACCCCCCGGCGCACCTTGAGCACCCCGGCGATGCCCGCCCAGAAGGCTCCCACCGCCATGGCGACCACCAGCACGGCCGCCACATGGATGGGCGGCGGCAGGGCCAGTAGCGCCCCCACATAGGCGGCGATCACCGCCGCGATGAGGTACTGGCCCTCCACGCCGATGTTGAACAGGCCCATCTTGAAGCCGACCGCCACCGCCAGCCCTGAGACGAACAGTGGCACCGCCCGGTTCACGATGGAGACGAAGGAGGGGAGGCTGGCCGAGAACTTGGCCATCTCGGTGAAGGCAAGGATGGGGTCGATGCCCACCAGCAGCAGCGCCAGCGTGGCCACCAGCAGCGAGAAGGCCAGGGCCGTCACCGGCGCCAGCAGCCCCAGGGCTGCCCGGCGCAAGCTCATCCTGCCCCGCCCTGCATGCCGGTCATGTGCGCCCCCAGCTGCTCGGGGGTGACCGTGCGCGGGTCGAGCCTGGCGGTGAGCCTCCCCCTGAGGATAACGTGCAGCACGTCCGACAGCCCGATCAGCTCCTCCAGGTCGGCGGAGACGAGCAGCACCGCCAGGCCCTCGGCGCGGGCGCGGCGTATCTCCTCCCACACCGCCGCCTGGGCTCCCACGTCGATGCCTCGGGTGGGGTGGGCGGCGATCAGCAAGCGGGGCCGGGCGGCCATCTCCTTGCCGACGATGAGCTTCTGCTGGTTGCCTCCGGAGAGCGCCATCGCCAGCACATCCACTCCCGGTGTGCGCACGTCGAAGGAGCTGACTACCTGAGAGGTGCGCCGGCGAGCCCCCGCCCGGTCCACCCATACGCTCTTGCTGAAGGGGCGGACGGTCTGGTGGCCCAACATGGCGTTCTCCCAGAGTGGGGCTGCAAGCAGCAGGCCCTGGCGCTGGCGGTCCTCCGGGATGAGCCCCATGCCGGCCTCTCGGCGCCGGCGGGTGCTCCAGGAGGTGACGTCCTGGTCTCCCAGCCGGATGGTTCCCAGCGTGGGGACCCGCAGCCCCATCACCACCTCCAGCAGGACGCCCTGGCCGTTGCCTTCGACCCCGGCGATGCCCACCACCTCCCCTCGGTGGACCTCGAAGTCGACGTCGCGCAAGGCCCACCGGCCCTGCTCGACCAGCCCCAGCCCGTCGACGGCCAGCTCCACCACCGGGGTTACGGTCGACTCCCGGATCTCGGGAGTAGGAAGCTCGCTTCCCACCATCATCTCGGCCAGCTGCCGGGTGGTGACCTCTCCGGGCCGCACCGTCCCCACCGTCCGTCCCGCCCGCATCACCGTGATGCGATCGGCCACCGCCAGCACCTCGTCCAGCTTGTGAGAGATGAAGATGACGGTGACTCCTTGCCGGCGCAGGTCCTGGAGGCTGCCGAACAGCTCTTCCACCTCCTGGGGGACCAGCACCGCGGTGGGCTCGTCGAGGATGAGGATGCGGGCCCCGCGGTAGAGGACCTTGATGATCTCCACCCGCTGGCGCTCACCCACGGTCAGGTCCTCCACCAGCTCCTCCGGGTGGACCTGCAGCCCATAGCGCTCCCCCAGCTCGCCGATGCGACGGCGCGCCTCGCCGAAGTCGATCTGCAGGCGGTTGGAGGGTTCCGCCCCCAACACCACGTTCTCCAGGACGGTGAGGTTGCCGGCCAGCATGAAGTGCTGGTGGACCATGCCGATGCCCGCTTGGATGGCCTCCCTGGGGGAGCGGAAGCGCACCTCCCGCCCGTGCACGCGGATCCTCCCCTCGTCGGGCTGCACCATCCCGTAGAGGATCTTCATCAGGGTGGACTTGCCGGCGCCGTTCTCGCCCACCACCGCATGCACCTCGGAGGGCAGCACCTGCAGGTGGACGTCGTGGTTGGCCACCACGCCGGGGAAGCGCTTGCCGATCCCCTCCAGCTCGACGGCGGCCTCGCTCAACCCCGGCCTTTCAGCTCACGCGGCACGCGTGTCTCAGCCCTGGGGTGTCTCGGGCACCTCGATCTCCCCGGCGACGATCTGCTGCTTCAGCTCATCGAGCTGGTCGGTGATGTCGTCGATGAACCCTCCCGAGGTGGCATAGCCCACCCCGTCGGCTTCCAGGTCGAAGACCCGCACCTCCGGCTGGAAGTTGCCCTCCACGAAGTCGGCGATGGTCTCGAAGACCGCCACGTCCACCCGCTTGAGCATCGAGGTGAGGATGTAGGGCTTCAGCTCCTCGCCCACCTGCTGGTACTGGTCGGAGTCCACCCCGATGGCCCACTGCTGGGTCCCGGTCGACTCGGAGACCTCCCGGGCCGCCTCGAAGAGCCCGCCGCCGGAGCCCCCCGCCGCGTGGTAGACGATGTCGGCCCCTTGCTGGTACATGGCCAGGGCCGCCTCCCTGCCCTTGGCCGGGTCGTTGAAGCCGCTGAAGTCGGGAGGCTGGGTCAGGTAGGTGACCAGGATCTCGATATCCGGGTTGATGTGTCGGGCGCCCGCCTCGTAGCCGGCCTGGAATCTCTCGATGAGGGGAACCTCTACACCGCCGATAAAGCCGATGGTGTCGGTCTGGGTCTTGAGGGCGGCAGCCGCCCCCACCAGGAAGGAACCCTGGTGCTCGGCGAACACCAGCGAGGCGACGTTGGGCTGCTCGACTACCGCATCGATGATGCCGAAGCTGGTGTCGGGGAAGTCGACGGCGGCGGTGTCGACGCCTTCTTGAAAGGCGAACCCGATGGCGAAGACCGGGCTGAATCCTGCCTCTGCCAGCAGGCGCAGGTTCTCCTCGCGGTTCTCACCGCCCGCTTCGGGCTCCAGCTCCTCCGCCTCGATGCCGAACTCCTCCTTGGCCTGGTCCAGTCCCCGCGCCGCCGCATCGTTGAAGGATTGGTCTCCCCGGCCGCCGATGTCGTAGGCCATCCCTACCCGGACGTCACCACCGGCAGCACCCGCCGTGGTGGTGTCCCCCGCCGCCGAGGTGGTCGTCTCTCCGGCTGTGGTGGTGGTCTCGGCCCCCACGAGAGCAGTGGTGTCAGCACCCCCGGCGACCGTGGTCTGGGCGACGTCGCCGCCGCCTTCCCCGGCACAGGCGGCGGCGACCAGCGCCAGCGTCGCCACAAGCAAGAACCGCGAACTCCTCAACGTGATCCTCCCGTTCCATCCTCGAGGCAGGGTGCCTCGACCGCCGGAGTCTACCCGTGGCTCCCGGCGGCATGCTCGGCGAGCACCGGCGCCGGACGCACCAGGTAGATCCAGGGAATGGAGACCAGGGTGACCACGCCCTTGACGATGAGGTTGGCCCAGAAGATGGCGAGCACGGTGGCCCCGCTCAGCACGCCACCAAAGGCCAGCACCGAGAACAGCGCCGAGTCGACGGGGATGGCGATGGCGTTGGAGGAGAGGACCCGCCCCCACTGCCAGCGCCGTCCCAGCCGGGCGACCCAAGCCTCGTAGACCTCCGTGTCGATCAGCTCAGAGGCCACCTCCGCCACGATGGAGGCGCCCACGATGCGCCAGACGGGAGCCAGCACCAGGCCGAACTCGAGCTGAGGGCCCACTTGCAAGTCGGCCGGCAGCACCGCCACCAGGGCGAAGAGCAGGGCCATCAGCACGTTGATGGCCGCCGCCAGGAAGATCAGCAGGCGGGCGACCGGCTTTCCCGCCAGTTTGTGGACCAGGTCCCGGATAGTGAAGGTGAAGGGGTAGATCAGCGTCCCGGCGTCCATGGAGAGCCCGGCCACGGTGATGATGCGGAGGCTGGCGATGTCGGCCAGCATCTGGGCGGCCACGTAGGCGGACGCCACCACC